>NZ_JBNXVP010000079.1:0-15862 GCF_050565645.1 Leptolyngbya sp. AN10 | reverse complement strand
TTTCGCATCTTATCGGAGCGCTACCGTAACCGTCGCAGGCGATTTGGGCTACGGTTCAACTTGATCGCAGGCTTGCTGAACTATGAGCTTGCTCATCCAATTTGATTCGTGCAGGAGGTCTAATGTAAGAAAAAATTTTGCACAGATCGCGCACAAAGGCTCGCTGCAACGTTAATCGCCTCCAGTTTCTATCTGTAACCTGAATTCCCATTAAATATTTGCCGAAAGTTGCCTGCATTCTGGAACTTTCCAGCACCGATGTATAAACGAGTCCTAGAAAGATGTAAACCACTGTGATCGCTTGAAAATATTGATTGAGTGTGGCTTGGTCGCGATTGGCTGCCAGCACGATCGCACTGGCGAGAATGAGAATTGTTCGATCGATTAAGTCTGCAACCAATCGCAACCAAAATCCGGCATATTTCGGCTTAGATGAGGGATATGCGATCGCAGGCGAGATGAAGTCTGGAGCAGTCGGAATTGGGGCGGGAATGGACGTTGGAATCGGAATGGGTGTAGGCGGACGGGTTGGATTGGGAATGACAACGGTGGGCGGAATCGGAGAAGGCGTTGGATTGGGTAACGGAACGGGAGTGGGAAGACGCTGCGGGGTTGGCGCTCTCTGGGGTGAAAGCACGGTTTCTTGATTGGCAAAATCGAGCGAATTCCACCAGGCTTGAACCTCTTTGGGACGCTCATCAGGATTGAGCCGGATTGCACTGCTAATCAGGCTGCGCCAAGGTTCTGGGACTTGCATCGGGTCCCAAAGTTCAGATCCGTGATGGGCATAGCTCAGAAGGCGCGAAATGGACGAAGGCGGCAATTCTCCGCTTAACAGTTCGTGCAGCATCATGCCTAACTCGAATAAATCACTCCGAGCATCGGTATTCTTTCCGTCGATCACTTCAGGAGGCGCATACGCTTCTTTGAACGCTTGCGTGGTTCCTCCTCCTAAGCCCTGTCGGGAGGCTCCAAAGTCGATCAGTACCACGCGACCGTCAGAAGAAACTAGCACGTTATCTGGAGCAATATCGAGGTGATACATCTCTTGCTGATGCACAACGGTGAGCGCATTCACCAATTGGGACATAATTTCGCGAATACGATCGACACTCAGTCGCCGTCCGGGTTGTTCTTCTAGTTCATCTCGCAATGTTCGCCCTTTGATCAGTTCCATCACGAGATAGGCTGTATCCCGCTCCTGAAAGGCGTTGTAAACATCAACTACACCAGAGTGTTTTAACTTTGCTAGTAGCGTTCCTTCTCGCAAAAATCGCTGGAGTCCACGATGATACACATCCTGCTTGGTATTCGGAATCACTAAGCGTCCAGTTAATCCTTCGCGGAAAGCGTGTTCTTGCGGGTAAAACTCTTTGATGGCAACCGAGCGTTCGAGGTGAATATCAAAGGCGCGATACGTGATGCCAAATCCGCCGCGACCGAGCGGATAATCGATTCGATACGTTTCATGGTGCAGTAAAGTTCCTGCCTCCAGACAGTCCCGTAGCAGCGATGGAAGATGAACACCACAGTTTGTGCAATGGGCTGAATTGAGCGGCAACTTGTCGAAACCGCAATTGAGACATCTCATGCGCGTTCACCTTGAATAGAGACGATCGGAACCTCTACAGATTGGATAAATTGATCTGTGGGTTGAGGTGAGATTCCTTGAGAAAGTTTGGGCTTCCAAACTCGAATGCACCCAGTACTTTCGCTTTTTGTGATTAGCTGCTCAGCAGATTGACTCACGATATCTTGTCGATCGACGATTTCTGGAATGTTCGATCGACAGCCTTTCTCCCCCAGCTTGAGCTTGGGGTTGCCCCATTCGATCGCTTGATTGTTTTCGTCTATGGTCGTAAGCACAGAGCCTTGAAACGATTGAACTTTTGGCACAGATTTGGGCTGAATCGGTTGTTGCTGAATTGGTTGGGCAGCGGGTTGAAGATTCGGTCCTGCCCTGTGTGCTTGCAGTGCTCCAAGGGCTTGAAATAGCAACCAGACGAGCGAGATCGTGATCGTGATAGAAATCGCTCCGAGTATTAACAGTCCTTTGCGCGATATCGATCGCTTGCGTCGCGATCGAGGGGATGAGGGTGACTGAGCACTGACAGAAGATTGAATTAAAGTCGGCTGAGTTCGAGGTTGTAAGGCAGTTGGCGCAGCAAGCTTAAGAGTTGAAGTCGTTTGCGAGGGAACTTTATACCGCCATAGGATCACTGTTTGATTGTCGGTTTCTCCTTCGTCTCGTGCTGCTTGGATCAATTGCTCGGCTTTATCGGGTAAATCGATCGTGGAATCCGCCAATATTGCTCGAACCTGCTCTCGACTGAGTGAGCCGCTAATTCCATCTGAACACATGAGTAAAAGATCACCCGGCTCCAAAGTTCGCTCGTAGATGGGATCAGGCTGCGGTAAAGTTTTGCTACCCAAGAAAAACTCTAACTGTCCGCGTCTTTCGTGATACCTCGCCATCTCTTCAGTAATCAATTTAGCTTGAGCGAGAATGCCTGGAACCGAATGATCTTGAGTCACTCGATCGAGTTCGCCCGTCTTCTGACTCCAGTGAAATAAAGGACTATCGCCTAAGTTTGCAGCAATCACTTTGTTCTGCCAAACGATCGCAATCACGATCGTTGATCCCGCCCGATCCCAGCCATTAACGCTGACCATGCGTTGAACTAGCTCATTCGCACTCGCGATCGCATTCAGCAAACAGTGTTTTAAGTATTTGACGGGATCAGATTGAGCTGCAATTTGCTGAATCGTTTTCTTTAGAAAATCTTCGACTTTTAGCACCGCTTGACGGCTAACATCTTCGCCATGTTCGTGCCCGCCCATGCCATCCGCAATCACCAAAACCGGGACTTGTCCCCCTTGATCCTCGATCAAGAACCCGTTAAAGCAATCTTCATTGTTTTCTCGTTGATTAGTTTCGGTACGAGCGTAATAGTTGGGACTCTTCATACGCTGACTTTTGGAATTCAACATGGGTTGTAAGTTCAAACAACAGCAGCGCTGAATCGTCAATCAATGACAGAACGCGCCTCGCTAAATTCGGATGCTTGCAGAGTTAAAACAAAGCGTGAGTAGATATTCAAACTCTACCAGCTATTCTACGGATTCTTTTGGATTAAAAACCGACGAATGTTAAGTTTTCTGCACTGGTGGATTCAGGATACAAAAGCACCATTAATTAAATAATGTTATTCAGTCGATCGCTCTTCATAAACCTACCAGTAGAATAACGAACACCGATAGAATAATCTTGTCCGGAATCTGCAATCTACAAACGGGATTCAGATTCACGATGAAAGAAACGCATTAATTGGATCACAATGAAAGAGCTGGTTCTCACCTGGAATAGCGGAACTCAAAGTCGAGTGATTCGATCGAATCAGCCTGGAATCGCTGCGAATCGGTTCCGTATTGGACGAGATCCCTTAACTTGTGATTTAGTCTTGCCGTCGGTCACTCCAGAAGATTTGTCGGTTTCTAAATTACACGTCGAAATCTATTTTGATCCGGATCGCGATCGCTTTTTTCTCCACAATTTAAAGGGCGCAAGCAATCCTCCAAAGCTCTACGGTCAAGTGATTTACGATGCTCCGGTTGCGATTGATAAAAATGGAGTTTTACAGCTTGGAAAGCGAGAATTTGTCATTGCAGTACTGGTTCCAAACGCAGTGACCGTTCCACCTACTCCACTTCCAGAGTCTCCAAAATCTGATACGAAGCCGCTTGTATGTCCGCATTGTCACACGGGCTACACCTACGAAGAGTACGGACAGTTAAACGGTCGCTGTCCGAATGATGGCTTTCCGCTGCATGGAGCTTCTGTGTACCTTCCCCAAAATCATTAACTTATGCCTGTTACTGTTACGCTGTTTTGGAACGACCCGGTGACTGAAGCCGACCAAGAAATCGTCGCGATTACCCCGATCGCGATCGGTCGCAGTCCTGAAACGATCGCGGCTGAAGGGATTCCAGAACGACAGCACGTGATTCTTAATAGTCTGCAAGTGTCCCGCTTTCATGCCTTGATCGAATGGAAAGATCGAGAATTGATTGTCAGCGATCGACGAAGCAGTAATGGCATTTTAGTCAATGGTCATAGTTGTCAGACTGCAACTTTAGCAGACGGTGACGTGTTGCAAGTAGGACCCTTTCAGATCACTGTATTGCGAACTCAGTTTCCTTCGCGAGTGAGCACGGTAGCTCCTTCGCCTCCTGTTCGACCCCAATCGAGCTTTCCACCTGCTTGGTTTATTGAAAGCGATCGCGTTTCTCTGTCTGATTTAGCTCGTGAAGGTAAAGAGATCGAGCAAATTGATTTTGCTGCGCTAGGTGGGGGTTTAGGAAGCTATATCTGGGCTAACTTACTAAGACTCTCTGGAATTCGCGCCGATCAAATTCGAGTGCTGGGTAAAGTTCAGTTTGATGAATCAGGCAACATTCGCCCCGATGCAAATCAGAAACCGTACTGGAACTATAAGCAACTGTGCGAATTCTCTCAAATTCCTGCTCATGAAAGACTACGATCGAACTCTGATTCGTGTCCAGATAACATTTGGGGGTTTCCTAGCTATGCACTAAGAGAAGCTTGGACAGATTTTAGTAAAGGTGAGATGGGTCATGCACTAAAACTACTGTGGCAAGTCTTTGCAGAACCAACAGGAATCGAAACTTACACACCGCGATCGGGACGAGTGTTTGATTCTATCGATCGAGAAACTCGCCGGATCGGATGGCAGCAGATGTTCCGTTATGGAGATATTCGAGCCATTCGCAAAACAACTGACGATCGCTATGTGATTGCTTATTCTCGCAGTAGTGTTCGAGGCTCGGACTATCGCTATCTAGTTGCACGATATGTTCATGTTGCTATTGGTTATCCTGCTCTGCGTTACCTTCCATTAGTAACCGCTTATCGGGAGAAAACCAAAGAAGCATTTCACGATCGCTTGGTAGTGAATGCTTATGAAGATCACCAACACGTCTATCAGCAGCTTAGAAGTCGCGGAGGTGGCGTTGTTATTTTGCAAGGTCGTGGCATTGTTGCTTCTCGGATCATTCAGCGAGTTTATGAGATGCGACAGCAGGAAGGCTGCAAGATTCAACTGATTCACATGATCCGATCGCCTGTGCCACAAGGACATCGCTATGAGACTTCTCAACGAGTCGTGAAAAATCATCAGGAACTCCAGCCGTTCAATTGGCCCAAAGCCTGTTGGGGTGGCGAGTTGAGAGAGAAATTAGAAAACGCTACTCCAGAAGAACGCAAGCGGCTCCTGAGTGATTGGGGTGGAACAACGACTGCCGATCGACGAGATTGGCAAGAGATGATTGATCAAGGAATTCGATCGGGTTGGTATCGCATTCTGTTTGGTGAGATCAAAGATTTACAGCGTGAAGGAGACCATCTCCGAATCGATACGTTAGAGAAAGCAGAAGGACGGATTACGAATGAGCAAATGATTAAAGCGGATTTTCTGATTGATGCTACAGGTCTAACCAATGAAATTCAATTTAGTCCATTGCTCAAAGATCTAGTGCTGCGCTACAAACTCGAACTCAATCCCACTCAGCGGCTTTCTGTAAGCAATGCGTTTGAAATTAATGGGATGAGAAATGGGACAGCACGAATGTATGCAGCGGGAGCTATGACACTTGGAGGACCTTATGCAGCAGTAGATAGCTTTTTAGGGCTTCAATATGCAGCGATCGTTGCTGTGGATGATTTGCAGTCAGCGCATGTTTCGGGGTTAAAAGGGTTGAATGGAATGCGATCGTTTGAACAATGGATGCGCTGGGTACAAAATCAAGCCCCTTAGATCTAAACTCCATCAGACAGCAAAAGAGACGCAATTCCTCGCGCCTCTCACAATTTCATTCAATTGCATCAAAACTATTTAACCGTCGTCGCTTCAACCTCGACCGCATCCTGAGCAGGCTTTCCATTCACGGTTGCAGTCGTCATATCCTTCTGTGCTTTCAAGCGATCCATTAGCATCGAAGATACTTCAGCGACCAGAAGACCCAACAGCACCGTATCATCAATCTGTCCGATCAGTGGGATCATATCCGGTAAAAGGTCGATCGGGCTAAACAGGTAGAGAAACGTACCTGCGATGATCAGCCAACGGTATTTAGAGTTGCGAACGAGATTGCGATACCAGTCGTAAAATGGAAGCTTCATAGGTTTGTTTCCTTCACTCATGCTTTTATGATCTCAGATCCTAAAAGGACTGTCTTGGGGGGAAAACTGTCTGAAGAAGGGGGAGAAACCGTCATTCGGGTAGAATACGCTGTGATTACGATCGCATACTTAGGTCTAGCACTTGGCTACCTTCCAGGGCTGCGAATGACTCGCGCCTCGATCGCGCTAGTGAGTGCTGGATTGCTCATTGCACTCAAAGTTTTAACGCTACAACAAGCTTGGGATACGATCGATAGTCAAACGATCGATCGGAACTTGTTAATCATGTTCTCAGGCTTATTTATCCTCATTAAAGCAACTCAGCAATTGAACTTAACTGCGCCTTTGACGAGTGCGATCGCTTCCCGGTGCGATCTTTCGCTAATAGATTGCTGCCTAGCTACTACGACGAGAATCGGATTCTTTCCCTAGCTGGTTGACGATCGCGATAAGATCCTGTACAGCGGTTTCCTTTTTACAAAAAGCGTCTACCTTCGCCGTTTGCAGCATCACTTCAGTTTGCGGATCTTCCAGAGAAGAGTACGCCAAAATCTTAATCTGCGGGTGAACGCTCTTAATCTGCGTTGATGCACTTAGCCCATCCATCACAGGCATTTGCAAATCCAGAACGATGACATCTGGACAATGACGATCCGCCATTTCAACGGCTTCGCGCCCATTGGAGGCAAGACCCACCAATTCGATCCCTTCCTGACGTTGGAGCGCCAATTTCAGGCTAAAGCGGGTCAATTCGTGGTCATCGACAATTAAAACACGCAACACTTTGCACTCACTAGACAGCATGGGATGGGCAGAATGGTTCAATGTGATCAAGAGTGTAGCGATCTGCACATTTAGTAGTCCTCTACCGCAGGGATTAACCGAAGGAATTTTACTGAGAAATTGGGATTTGTAAAGGTTGGATGCAGCGAGAAAAAAATCAGCGATCCATCCCATCAAAGGGCGAATCGCTGACAGCAACCGACAGACTTTAATTACATCCAATCTTTCAGTAGCGCTTGCCGACGGGGGTGACGCAATTTTCGCATCGCTTTCGCTTGAATTTGCCGCACTCGTTCCCGCGACAAATCATAAATCTGCCCAATCTCACTCAAGGTATAGTGCTGACCATCGGTTAAACCAAATCGCAGCTTGATAATTTCTCGCTCTCGATCGCTTAAATGATCCAATACGGAATTGAGTCGATCGATCAGCAATCTATGATCCAAGTTATCGTTTGGTGCAACATTATCCGCATCTTCGATCAGTTGCATCAGTTCAGTATCTTCATCGCGTCCGACCCAAGCATGGAGTGATAAAGTTCGCTGGCTCACGTCTAGAACCTGCTCTAACTTATCTTCTTCCATATCGAGCGCTCCCGCTAACTCTTGCTTCGTCGGCTTGCGACCGAGTTCTTGAGACAGCATTTGACGCACTTTACGGACTTGATTGAGCTTTTCAACCATGTGAACCGGGAGACGAACCGTTCTCGACTGAGATGCGATCGCTCTCGTAATCCCTTGACGAATCCACCAGTAAGCGTAAGTTGAGAACTTATACCCCCGTTCGTAATCGAACTTTTCAGCGGCTCTCATCAAGCCCATCGCCCCTTCTTGAATCAAATCTAAGAACGGAACCCCTCGGTTTAAATACTTTTTCGCGATCGACACGACTAATCGTAAGTTAGCGCGAACTAATTTTCGTTTTGCTCGTTCTCCAGCAACTCCACCTTTCGCAATCTCACGTGCTAACTCAATCTCTTGTGCTTGAGTGAGAAGCGGATACCTTGCCATTTCTCTCAAGAACATTCCAACCGAATCATCAGAAAGTCCAAGGTATTCGCTCGTCTTCCCTTTGAATGACTTCGCTAAACCTTCGGGAGTCAGATCCTCAGTTTCGAGTGATTCGAGTTCAGAAAGATCGATGTCGCCTTCAGTTACAACAGCATCGATCGGAAAGGAATCTGTGGGTAATTTGGTTGCCATTTTTGAATTACGTTAGAGGGTCTTCAGTTCTTGTTAACGTCGTTTCTTCAACTGCAACTTACTGTAATCGAAATGTTCGGATTTGTTGCATCGTTTCTGATGTTTTTTGATTGGTTTTTATGAGGTTTATCAAGACTTAGTTTATGAATTGAAATACGTCCGTTTTTTCGCTGTAATTCAGTAGGCTCACGGAAGCAGGAATACGGGGCTAAAGCGGTATAGTTATCGGTTTTCGCTTAAGTAACGATCTCGAAATTCTACTGAGTTGTATGCTTAGATTAACTCATTTTAGAAACGAGATCCGGGGAATTGCAGTAGATTTTTGCAGCGATTTGAAATCTTGATCGTTTCTCCGAAATATTGCGTAGACCGCTAAGAAAACCTGATCAATTCAACTGAAACTCCAGCAGTTTATCTTTTGTAGAGTAGCCGCTAATACAAAAAATGGCTCAATAAGTTGAGGATTAGATTGGAGATGTGAAAGAAAAGGTTGCGTTGTTCAATGTTTTTGACAAATGAATTGCGGTTTGAACGATCAGTGCGTCAGATGTTGCGCTAACTCGATGTATAGGGACAATAAGTTTCTAATTTGATTTATTCCATCCAAGAATGCACAAAAAAGAGACGAATGCCAAAACACTCGCCTCTCTCAGTGATTGCAATCCCGCATTCAACCCTGCTGTTGTGCCATCTCCATAAAGATTCGCTGCGAACTCTGTTCAGGTTGGTCGCCTTGCGGTTGTCTCTGCACATACTTGCCATCAGGGTGTAATTCCCAAGCATGTCGATTGTCCGCCAACATAATCCCCAAAATCTCTTGCAAGTCTTGAGCGATGTTCGGTTCTTCGACTAGCACCACCGCTTCAACTCGTCGATCGAGGTTTCGGGGCATCCAATCTGCACTCCCGATATAAACTTCGGATTCGCCGCCATTGTTGAAGAAGAAAATCCGAGCATGTTCGAGAAAGCGTCCCACAATGCTAATCACTCGAATGTTTTCGCTAATGTCCTTTAAGCCTGGACGCAAACAACAAATGCCCCGAATAATCAGATCAATCTGCACTCCCGCTTGAGAAGCTTCATAGAGGGCTGTGATCAGTTTTGGATCGACGAGAGCATTCATCTTGGCAACAATGCGCCCCTGTCCACCATTGCGCTGAAGTTCAACTTCTCGATCGATAAAGCTCAACATACGATCGCGCAGATTCACCGGAGCCACGAGCAATTTCCGATAAGACTGTTGACGAGAATATCCGGTGAGATAGTTAAACAAATCGGTTAAATCGGCTCCCAATTCTTCCCGACTGCTAAAGATGCCTAAATCGGTGTAAAGTCGTGCTGTCTTTGGATTGTAGTTTCCTGTGCCAATATGCACGTATCTTCGGATACGTCCTTCTTCGCGGCGCACGACTAACACTAATTTGGTATGTGTCTTGAGTCCGACTAACCCATAAACGACGTGAACGCCTGCATTCTCTAACTTCTTCGCCCAGTTAATATTGTTCTCTTCATCAAATCGAGCTTTCAACTCCACGAGTGCAGCGACTTGGATTCCATTTTCTGCCGCAGCGATCAGAGCTTGAACGATCGGCGAATCTCCCGATGTTCGATACAGCGTCATCTTAATGGCAAGAACATTCGGATCATATGCAGCTTCCTCGATAAATCGCTGCACACTGCGTGAAAATGAATGATAAGGATGATGCACTAAAAGCTCATGACGACGAACCACCGAGAAAAAGTTCTCATCATGCGTTAATGCCTCGGTCACGGGAACTTCCGCAACTCGTCTCAGCTTTGGATGCGTCACAGGACTCCAAGGTGGATCTTTCAAGTCGGGTAACGGCAAGCCTGTAAGCGTAAACAGATCCTTCAAGCACAACAATCCATCAATCTCATAGACATCTTCAGGCTTGACTTCCATCTCTTCGACCAACATCGATCGAACATGTTCTGGCATGGATGAATTGATTTCGACGCGAACCACAGAGCCACCGACTCGACGTTTTTTCAGTTCTTCTTCGATCGCAGACATCAAATCCGCTGCTTCGTCTTCTTCCACTTCTAAATCGCCATTGCGCGTGACTCGAAACGGGTGATACTCCTGAATATTCATTCCCGGAAATAGGACTTCAAGATTGTGCGCGATCACTTGTTCGAGTGGAACACCTGCCCAGACGGGAGCACGACTTTTGGCGATCGGAGTTGGCAAATCTTGAGTATTAATCGGTAGCTCAATGAATCTTGGTAGAACTTTCGGAACTTTCACCCGTGCGAATAGATCCTCATCGGTGACACTATCTTTAATCACTACTGCTAAGTTCAGGCTGAGATTAGAAATATAAGGAAATGGGTGTCCAGGATCGATCGCCAGTGGAGTCAGAACCGGAAAGACTTGCGCTTCAAAATAATCACGCAAATACGATCGTTGTTCTTGGTTTAAATCAATATAGTCCAGCAAGTAGACTCCTTGAGAAGCCAACTGAGGACGCACTGCCTCTTCAAAGTGTCGATGTTGTTTTGCAACTAACGGACGCAATCGTTCATTGATCAAGCGCACTTGTTCTTGAGGAGTGCGACCATCCGGACTAAGCTTACTGACTTTCGCTTCAACTTGCTCCTTGAGTGCTGCCACCCGCACCATGAAATATTCATCCAGATTCGAGCTAAAGATCGCAAGAAACTTCAGGCGTTCAATCAAAGGAGTACGCGGATCGAATGCTTCATGCAGCACTCGACAATTAAACTCAATCCAACTGAGTTCGCGATTGAAATAGTACTGCGGATCGCTCAAATTTGTTTCCACGGGTGCAGGTTTCCGTCGTCGCATTAGAACACCTCATCTTCAATGCCAATCCACCATTCACCCAAGTTCATCACATCCTGATGGATATCGGCAAGTCGTTTTTCATATTCGGCTGGAGAAAGTGTCGATCGCTGTTCATTTAATTTCAACACTCTTAATTGAGCCAACAGCCAGGGCTTGGTCACACTATCGGTTTGTTCTAAATATTTTGCGAGTTCGTTGCTATTCATCGAGTGATATTAAAGTCCGTGGGTTAGTTTTATTGTTGCGTTATTTGCGGCATTGTGACGCGATCGACTAAAGATTTCTGTTATTTTTCAGATGCGTGTAATCTAGCCGACACAAGGTTTGTAATCTCGCGAACACAAAAAAAGTGAGGCAGTTCTCTACCTCACCCAATTCAATTGATTGATCAAATGTTCGGAAGTTATGCGGCTAAATTCTGAGCCACAAAATCCCAATTCACCAGATTATCCAAGAAGTTCTTGATAAATGCTGGACGAGCATTTTGGAAATCCAGATAGTAAGCGTGTTCCCAAACATCCAGCGTCAACAGGGGTTTTTGACCATGAACCAGCGGATTTTCCGCATTCGGGGTTTTTGTCACCTTCAGCGTACCGCCATCATCGACAAGCCACGCCCAACCGCTACCAAACTGAGTGGCGGCTGCATTACTGAATTCTTCTTTGAACTTGTCGAGGCTTCCGAAAGCCGCATCAATCTTCGCTGCTAATTCTCCACTCGGTGCACCACCGCCACCCGCTTTGAGCGAGTTCCAAAAGAAAGTATGGTTCCAAACTTGTGCCGCATTGTTGAAAATTCCAGTTTTGGATGAATCTCCATACGACTGTTTGATCACGTCTTCCAGTGCCAGATTTTCCATCCCAGTGCCTTCGACCAGCTTGTTTAAGTTGGCAACGTAAGCAGCGTGATGCTTGCCGTAATGGTAATCGAACGTTTCCGCCTTCATGCCATACGATTCAAGGGCATCTTTCGCAAAAGGTAAGGGCGCTTGTGTAAATGCCATGTGTTCAATCCTCTCTATGGTGTGTCTGTTAAGCGATTGGCAGAAACATAACTTAACCGAGAAAATTCTATCTCAAAAGGGATGGCGCATTCACGCAAACAAAGAACCAAACAAAAAACCTCCGTTCACTAGGCATGAACGGAGGCGATAAATCAGGGTGCATCTACCATTCCCTTTTGCTGAGAAATACGCTGGTACTCCGGATGGTCTGAGTGGGAATACTTAAAGCTATGACAAAGTTTTCTTGAACTTTGCGTAACTTTTGAGTAAAGAATGCGTCGATCCATGAAGGTCATTACGTCTCAACTCCTAGCTTTGAATCGGTTTTGCATGGTCGATCGAGGCAAAAATTTGTAATGCTATTAGACGGGCAATCGATTGCCGTTTTTCCCTGACCGATCTAGATCGGTGGCGGTAATAGAAAAAGGTGCGAATCGATTTGGGTGGGGAGTGCAGCGAGTCAGGTTTTTGGAGGGTGTTCAGTGGATCAAGAGTTCTTTATTTCCGTCACGCCTGTACGTGGTGATGAGTATTGGGTGAGAACAGAGCGAGTCTCGCCAGGAGTTCCTTTAGCGGAAGAACTTGTCACTTGGCACGTCGAAGAATGGCTCGAACAAGCCCGCCAACTGATGCACGATCCACTTTTGGGAATTTTACGCGGCAGGATGCGATCGCTCGGTTCTTCGACAGCGGGCGGCGATGCGCTTTCTCCGAACTTAGTGGAATTGGGACAGAAACTCTACAATGCGCTGTTTCAAGGCACGATTCGAGATAGCTGGATGACGGCTCAGGGAATCGCTCAAAATCGGCGTGAAGGATTACGGCTGCGGTTGGGATTAAAAGGCGATCGCTTACCTCGTTTGCCCTGGGAAGTGCTTTATGCGGGAGCGCGTCCATTGGCAACTGGAACCGATGTCGTATTCTCGCGCTATCAAGCGAATTTTGCGCCAATGGGTACGATCTTGCAGCCTCATCGACCTGCGATCGAGCTTGATCCATCCCAGCCGTTGAGAATATTAATGGTGTTAGCTGCCCCCACGGATCAGGAAGTGCTTGAACTGAGACGGGAAGCGAATCATTTACGAGATGAATTATTAAGAGATGGACAGTCAGACGGCAAGATTGATCTGACGATTTTGGATCAGCCGGGACGAGAGCAGTTAACTCAGGAATTAGAACAAGGACACTATCAAGTCTTACACTATGCCGGACACAGCAATTTAGGTCTATCTGGTGGCGATTTGTATCTAGTGAGCGATCGTACCGGATTAACTGAAGTCCTCAGCGGCGATGATCTCGCTGGACTGCTGGTGAATAACGGCGTAAGAATGGCAGTCTTCAATTCTTGCCGAGGAGTCTATACCGCGACTGCTGATCCTACAGATGAAACTGAATCCAGCAATCTCACCGATGCACTTTTGAAGCGAGGAATTCCGGCTGTCTTAGCGATGGCAGAACGAATTCCCGATGATGTGGCATTAACATTGAGCCGATTGTTTTATCGCAATCTTAAGCAACGATACCCGATCGATTTAAGTCTAAGTCGAGCACGTCAAGGCTTACTCTCTTCCTACGGCTCGAATCAATTGTATTGGGCATTGCCGATTCTTTATCTGCATCCCGATTTTGATGGCTATCTGCAACCAACCGCGCTTCCCGAATCGAATTACTCGTTGAGCGATCCCCAGCTTGCACTCTCAAGTTTTGCGATCGATCCCGATATCATCACCGATGATCCGCTTGCCCTCGAAGAAGCAGCGGCATTATTTCCCGATCTGGAATTTGAAGATCCCGAAGATAGCGATCGACAAGCCATCCTCGAAATGCTGCAAGAGATTCGCGATCCCGAAGATAATCCCTTCTCGAAATCAAAGCCAGATGTTGGACAATTCTTCGAGCCGATTACCGCCAATACCGACGAAACTCAGCTACAGACCGCAGAAGATTGTTTGACTGTGGGGAGATTGCGATCGCAGAATCAGGATTTTAATGGAGCGATCGTGGCGTATAGTCGAGCGATCGAGCTTGATCCCCAATGTGCTGAAGCTTTTAGTGAAATGGGCAGCGCTCTAGAAAATCTGGGCAGTCCGAACGAAGCGATTGTTGCTTATAAAATGGCTTTGCAGTATGAACCGAGTCTGAGTCAAGCTCGTCGTAATCTTCATCGACTAGAAACGGCTCACAATCTCACGCCCGTTCAAACTTCAGTTCAACCTCAAGAGCCAGCGATCGCACCGAATTTGCACGTCGAGGAAGTCAGACTCGAAGAACCTGTCACCGAACGTATCTTCGGCGATCGTAAAAGAGCGGCTTCTTCTCGCCGTCGTCCTTGGTTAGCAGCAGGAATTCTCGGAACTGCGGTGGCTGCCGTTTTAGGAGTCTGGGGTTTTTCAACTTGGAAAGCTTCGACTACGCCTTCCCCGAACGAGCTTATCGACACTGTGAGCCAACTCGGTCCCCCTCCAGGCGTGAATGCGAGTCGATCGAGTACCTTAGTCGCCACAGCAACGACTAGCTTTGCTCAAGGCAATCTGCGAGTTGGACAAGATGCGATCGAGGAACTTCTAGACAATGGTGAAGTGGTCGCGGCGGAGAGTGCCATTCAAAACGTTCCACCCGACAAAGTGAACAATGCGACGGTGAGCTTTTTGCGGGGTCGAATTGCGTGGCAGGCACTCCAGCAAAAACGGGGGAACTACAGCCTCAATGACGCTCAAGGCTTTTTTGAAGAAGCACTGAAATCGAATCGTACTCCGAAAGTGCTCAACGCTTTGGGATTTGTGTACTACGCTCAAAACACCCAAAATAGTATCGATCGAGCAAGAAGAACTTGGCAGGAAGCGGCGCAACTTGCTCGCAGCACCGGAGCAAAACAAGAAGAACTCACGGCTCGTGCTGGATTAGCTCTAGTTTTTAACAAACTCGCACAATCGCGATCGGGCAACCAGCGAAACCAACTTCGACAACAAGCGATCGCACTCCGCACCCAAGTGTTGGAAAGCAAAGGCTTTCAAATCGATGACTTGAGCAAAAACTGGTATTGGAATGAACGCGCGATCGCAGACTGGAGAGCCTTACTCGCCGTCAAGTAATACTGCAAAGTTGCGGTTGCCAAAGTTGCATAGAGTAGAATCGAGTTATTGAGTTGCACAGGCTGAATTTATGAATTCTGATACTGTTGTTCGCATCTTACAAAAAAGCTTTCGCGTGACGCTCGGAGCCACTGCTGCTTTGGTTGAAATTCTCCAAGATCCTCAGAAGCGAGAATCGAATCTGCACAAAATCAAAGTTGAACTCGATCAACTCACTCGCGAATGGGCGGAAAAAGGTGAAGTGACTGAGCAAGAAGCTCGAACTTATGTGGATCAGTTCATTGCTCAACGTCGCGGTGAGATGAATTCTGGTACAACGGTGACGACGACTGCAACGACGGTTCAAACTCCTCCTCCAGAGGTTCAGCTTGAATTGCAAGAGCTAACCGCACAATTAGCAGCAATTCGGGCAGAAATCGAACGGTTGAGAACTGAAGAGAATCGATCGTGAGATGTCTAGGAATTGATCTAGGCTGGAGTTCAAATCCCAGTGGTTTGTGTTGTTTGGAGCTTGATCATGGAGTGTTAACGCTACAAGATCTGCGGCGGGAAAGCTCGATCGATGAAGTTCTCTCTTGGGTCGATCGATATGCTCCTGATTCCGCGATTGTGGCGGTTGATGCTCCAACTATTAACCCAAGTTGCGGGTTAGGCAAGCCAGAGAAACTTTGTATCGATGAGCGCAAAGAAACCAGCGCAGCGATTGCTGCGCGTCTGGTGTAGAGCATTGCGCTTTACGTGCGAGCATTGCGC
>NZ_JBNXVP010000078.1:0-16138 GCF_050565645.1 Leptolyngbya sp. AN10 | reverse complement strand
TCGATCCCACTCTGCTCCAACTTTCCAATTTTATGCTCCAGGTACGACTGTTCCTTTAATGAGTCGTGCCAAATCTCCGAAAGCTGCTTAGGTTAAAGGTTTTTGTAGTTTTGTCAGTCAACCAGCCGTTACGACTCACTCAATTTTCTCGATCGTAGAGCCGTTTTCGCTGTATCACGAACTTCTGCTTTGGGGTCACGGCTCAATTTTCTGAGAATTAGAGTAGGAGTACTCGGATTTCGAGCAACTGCTGCACGAAAGTTCTGAAACTGTTGTTCGCCCCATCGCTGAAAGAGGTGATCTGGTTGATTGAAAGCGAATGCTTGCAGGAGTGCGATCGAGGTATTACGATGTCGAGCAATCCAGAGCACAATCATCTCTGCTGCATGGATCGTGCGAGCAGACGACATTAATATCTCAAAGGTTTTCTCAGCAATTCGATCAATTACCAGTGTCGGTAATGTTTCTCGACGATCGAGCAAATCCCAATAGAGTCCTGTATCTTCTGCAAGCTTTAATAGGTGCTCTGGAGTCAAGTCAGGATGAGCAAGAATGATGTATCGTACATAGTGATTTTGATGATTGACTAACCGATCGAGAATTGCACTGGGAATTCCGCGCTGTCCTCGCATGGCATGAATAATCGCGATCGCGGTTTCCGAGACATTCGGATGCTGTAAGATTGCTTCAGTGAAATTTGAATCACTCAGATAGGCAAGTTCTTCGAGAATCGATGCAGCAGTGTCAGGATTTTGAATGAATCCACGCAGAATTCGATCAACCTTTTTAGCTGTTCCAGAGCCATCATCGTATCTTTGATAACATTCCTGAACAAATCTGACTAAAAGAGACAGTGGTGCATTTGGATTTTGCACGACCGCACAGCGAATGTCTTGATCGTCTTCCTCGAACAATTGAATGAGTTTTTCCTCATCCGTCGTCGTGCTTCGAGCTAAAGAGATCCGCACAAACTGGCTTTCTGGGTCTTCGAGCAGGAGCAGAAAGAAGACTGGATTTTCAATGATTTCATTCGGAAACTCTTCGCCCAGTTTGAGTAAACTCTCGATCGGGGTACTTGGATTCAGGGCGACAGCTCTGCGAATTTTAGCGTGATTGTCGATCGCTAATTTCGCCAGAACTTCGGGAGGGGTAGTTTCTGCCTGTGCCAGTGTAAAACGCGCTTCAAACTCTGGATTTAGGAATTCAGACATGATCGCTGAAGAATGAGTAACAATAGCGTTAGATGCCCGTGTTTTTGACTATAACCGATTCTGCTTGTGAATGATATCCAAAGTGTTATTAGTGCTTCGTTGTTGCGATTGCGGATGAAATCGCCGTTTTTCGCAACATTGGCATTGTTCGCTCGATTTATTCCAGATCCAAACTGTCCGACTGCCGCAACGGATGGGAAGGATGTGTTTTTTAATGAAACATTTTTACGATCGCTTCCCACGGCTCAACAAGATGGCGTTCTACTTCATGAAGTGCTTCATGCTGCATTGATGCACGTCTTACGTCGAGGAGTGCGTGATCCAGAACTATGGAATGTTGCAGCGGATATTGTAGTCAATGGCATGATTGCAGCACAGGAAGTGTTTGAATTGCCATCAGGAACACTCCGAGATGCAGAGTTAGAACAGTTCAATGTGGAAGAGATTTACGAACTATTGCTCAAAGAGGTAAAACGTCGTCGCTGTTTGATGCCCGATCTGCGTGAGGGAAGCGGGGGAAGCTGTGATAGTTTGTCGCAATCTCAGAAAGCAGCATTAGAAAATCATTGGCGGAATGCACTTCAACAAGCAACAGTGATGGCTCGATCGACAAAACAAGGAAACCTGCCAGCAGGAATCGATCGAGAACTTGGATTGTTAACTTCACCACAGTTAGATTGGCGCTCGTATCTCTGGCGTTATTTAGTGCAAACACCGACAGATTTTTCAGGCTTTGATCGACGATTTATCGGACGAGGCTTGTATCTCGAAAGCTTGCAGGGCGAATCAGTTCAGGTTTATGTGGCAGTCGATACGAGTGGCTCGATCGATGAACTACAACTGAGCTTATTTCTCAATGAAGTGTACGGGATTTTGAACTCGTATCCGCATCTAACTTGTGAGCTTTACTATGTGGATGCAGATGCGTATGGACCGTATGAACTAAAGCCAGACGATTCTTTGCCGCGACCCCAAGGTGGTGGAGGAACTGATTTTGTGCCGTTTTTTGAGAAAGTGAATGCTCGATGGGATGGGCAATCTCAAGCCGTCTGTGTGTATCTTACTGATGGATATGGCGACTTTCCGCCTGAAGCTCCAGAACTTCCGGTATTGTGGGTGGTGACTGCTGGAGGATTAGCATTAGAGCAGTTTCCCTTTGGCGAAGCGGTGCGCTTATTTTCAGCATGAGCATCAATTAAAAGATATCTGCGGGATCAGCCGATCGCAGTTTCCGAATTGCGATCGCGCCTGAAATCATACACATTGCGATCGTTAACAATAAAACTTGCATGGTTCGCGTTAACGTCATTGCTAACGGTAGATTCGTTGCACTTTGCGTCAAACTGTACAAAAAGATCGAAATTAGATGTCCTGGAATGAATCCTGAGATTGAGAGAATTAGCGCTTCTTCAAACACCACGCGCAATAGATAGCGATCGCGGTATCCCATTGCTTTGAGCGTGGCATATTCTGACAAGTGATCATTCACATCACTGTGGAGAATCTGATAGACAATGATAATACCAACAATAAAACCCATTCCAACACCGAGCGAGAAAATAAACCCGATCGCAGTATTGCGTCGCCAAAAATCTGCTTCAAACTGAATAAACTCTGCTTTAGTCAGAACTTGAACATCACTCGATAGTTGTGCTTTTAGCTCCTGAGCAACGATCGCTACATCATAGCTAGGTTTAAGTAGAATTCTTCCTAAGCTCACCTCGCCCGATTGTGTTCGGGGAAAGATTCGCAGAAAGTTTTGATCGCTCGTCATCACACTGCCGTCTGGACCAAAAGAAGCTCCAACTTTGTAGAGTCCAGCAAGTGTGATTTGTCTGCCTTCTAGTTCAGTTGTGACCGAGTTGCCTTGCGTGATTTGTGCGATCGCATCTCGATAGTTTCCGCGTGAAGCTCGATCAAACACCAGCATCTCTGGAAAACGCAACAAGCTGAGATTCTGATTGACTTCTGGTAGGTTGAAAGCCGATCGTGCTGGATTATAGCCAATTACCAGAATTGCAGTTTCTTCCTGAGTTTGCGGATTCTTCCACAGTCCTGGACGAATGTACATCGGTTCTGCAATTTGTACGGCTGAATGATTAGTCGCTTGAAACAAACGCCGACGTGGAAAGGTTTGCAGTGTAGTAAGATTTCGTGCAGTTGGACTAATCAAAACGAGATCAGCTTGTAACAACTGATGTAAGCGAGTATTACTGTCATACAGGGCATCTTGAAAGCCGAGTTGCATCAGCATCAAAATGTCCGCGAACGCAATTCCTAACACTGCGATCAAAAAGCGTCCTCGCTGCCGAGTTAATTGTTTCCAAGCGAGTGGAATTCTACGATTGAACATAGCTTTAGAGCATGTTTGAAAAGTATAAAAAGCGGCTTTGCTTCGTTGCAAGTTCGCCCGGAGATCAATCTCCGGGCTAATGGAGGAAACCCCGCTGAAGCGGACTCAGAGCATCATTCGGAGTTCTTAGCCCAGTTTAGTGGGCTTCCCCTGATTAGCCCGGAGATTCATTTCCGGGCGGGTGAATGCGATGAACGATTGCTTTTCAATACACCCTCTTAGAGCGTAATCGCAACATTCACTTGAGCATTCGTTAGACCACTTACACCCTGACTCGCAGTGGGATCTAGACGAATTTTTACTTCGATCACTCTGGCATCAGTCGCAGCAGTCGGATCAGTATCTAAAACATCACGTTTTGCAACTTGAACTCCAATACGATCGACAATTCCATTCAACTGTCCCTCGAAGGTATTGCCCGGACTGGTAATGGTTGCCGATTGACCTGCTTTAATCTTGCGAATATCACTTTCATAAACTTCAGCCGTAATGTACATTTGCTCAGTCTGTCCAAACTCAGCAATACCATTTGTTCCAACAGTTTCGCCTGTTCGGGCGTGAACTCGTAAGATTCGACCTGCTTTGGGAGCACGAATATAAGCAAGATCTAATTCAGTTCTGACTCGCTGAAGCGTTGCGATCGCGCCATTCACTTCAGCTTGTGCGGCAACAATATCGGTTGGACGAATTTCTGCCACTTGAGTAACAGTTGCTTTCGCTTCCTCAGTACTGGCTGCTAAAGTCCGTTGGGTTTGCTCGAATGTTGCTTTTGCTTCATTTAATTGTTGTTGAGCCGTTTGCTGAGCAAGTCTTCGACTATCAAGCAGAGAGGCAGAAATTGCACCTTGTTGGTAAAGTGCGACATGCCGACGATACTCGACTTCCGCATTCTGTAGAGCAGCATTCAGTCGTTTGATCGTGGCTTGCTGAGTTTGCACGGCTCCTTTAAGTTCTGCTTCTGCTCGATTCACTGCTGCTTGACGGGCTGAAATTTCACCTTGTCTTGCTCCAGAGCGGACTTGAGCTAAACGAGCTTGAGCGATCGAGACTTGAGTTTCAGCTTCTCGTAGACTTGCTGCTAAACGATCGCGTGAATCTAAAATGGCAATCACTTGACCTGCTTGAACTCGATCGCCTTCAGAGACGAAGAGTTCCTTGATGCGGCTTCCGGTTCCTGACATTGCTGGAGCAGAGACTCGAATCACTTCTCCATCTGGCTCAATCCGTCCGAGTGCGTTGATGGTTGTAATGCTCGATCGAGGAGTTTCTGCTGGCGGTTGCGATCGCTGAAATCGCGTGAAATAGAGAACGCCTCCGCCCATTAATGCGACTGAAGTGAGTCCGATCGCGATAGTCGATCGCAGATTAGAAAACACCTGCAATGGTTTTTGTGCCATAGTCAAATTCCTAAACACCAGATACAGAGAATAGATGGCTGAAATACTACAGCGATCGCTCCTCGATGTGAGCAACAACGAACACAGGTGATAGAGCTTGGAGATGAACTCAACAAATTGTACTCATCTAGTTGAGTATGTCATCTAGGGTAGACTAGGTTTACAAAAACTGTCAACGTAATTTTTTCGATGGCTCTGACTCACGCAATTCTGGCATTTCTGATTAAGCAACCTGCAAGCGGCTATGATCTCGCGAAAAAGTTCAATGCGGATTTTGCTCAGTTCTGGAAAGCTTCTCAACAGCAGGTGTATCGCGATTTGACAAAATTAGAAAGCCAAGGATTGATTGCGAGTGAAGTTGTTCCTCGTGAGGGAGTGTTTGATAAAAAACTCTATTCGATTACCGAAGCAGGCAAGCAATTCTTAAAGTCGTGGATGCTACAACCCTGCGATCCTGCTGTGGTGCGTGAGGAATTGTTGCTGAAAATGATGGCAGGAGAATTGGTTTCGCTCCAAGTATTGCGGGATGAAGTCGATCGACATCGATGGTTACATTCAGAAGTGCTGCAACGCTATGAGCAAATCGAGCGCGACTGCTATCAAGAACAGCCTTTATCAACTGGTCTGCAACTGCGATACTTAGCACTAAAACGAGGCATTCGGTATGAGCGGGACTGGATCGAGTGGTGTGATGAAGCGATAGACACGATCGCAGCGATCGTTCAAAATAGCGATACTTTCTAGAGACTAAGGAATGTGAATTTAATAAACTCCGAACCTTTGCCTAGCGAATAGAATTCGCAGCTAGACAAACGAAGTCCGCCTCACGCGGACTAACAGCCAGTTTCTTAATCCGCAGTGGCGGGTTTTGTCTATCTAGTCGCGAATTCTATTCGCCGGACTGATTCAATTCACGATCCTAAGCTCGTAATCGATACCCAACTCCTCTGACCGTTTCGATTAGGTCACTTCCTAACTTCTTGCGGAGTTGCTTCACATAGGCATCTACAATATTAGAACCAGGATCATAGTCATAGCCCCAGACGCGGTTCAACAGTTGTTCACGGCTCATGACCTGCATCGGATGGCGTAGGAAAATTTCCGCAAGTGCGAATTCTTTCGTAGACATTTCAATCAGTTGAGTGCCCAACCAGACTTGTCGTGCTAGTAAATCTAGAACAATGTCACCCGCCTGAATCGTTGTTTCTTTGCTATTTTTGGTGTTAGCAATCACATTATCTCGCAGTTGAACTCGCACTCTTGCCAGTAGTTCACTAAACTCAAACGGCTTAGTCACGTAATCATTCGCACCACTTTCTAAAGCAGTGACCGTATCTTCGACTTCATCCTGAGCGGTGAGGATAATAATTCGCAATCGCTCTCCTCGTCCGCGCACTTCCTCTAGTACTTGCCAACCATCTTTACCCGGAAGTCCTAGATCTAGAATTAGTAGATCAAAAGCATCACTCCGAGCCATTGCGATCGCTTCGAGTCCATTTTTCGCGATCGTGGTTGTGAATCCGCTTGCACGAAAGCCTTTTTCGAGAAACGCAGCAATCCGAGCTTCGTCTTCAGCAATTAACAATCGATTCATGGCATTTTCTTGGGCGATAAGGGCTGTCGAATCGGAACAATCGGTCGGACTGGAAGACTCGTATCGAGACGTTGCTGCGGCAAGATGACAGTAAAAGTTGCTCCTTCTCCTAAACGACTAAAGAGTTCGATCGTTCCACCATGCGCTTTAATCAGAGCTTGTACGATCGAGAGTCCTAAGCCTGCTCCTTCCGATCGTCGTTCACTGTCTGACCCACGAGTAAAGCGATCGAAGATGCGCTCTTGATCTTCGAGAGAAACCCCTTCTCCGGTATCGCGCACCCAAAACTGAACAGTGCCATTAATCATTGCAGAACCGATCGCGATCGTGTCTCCGGTCTGTGTGTATTGTGTCGCATTCTGAGCCAAATTCATCATCACCTGCGTGAGACGTTGACGATCGCAGACAATTTCTCCTCTACCGATCGCTTCTAGTTTCCAGTTCCGAGGAGCTAACCCTCGCGCTTTGGCAAACAGTTCCTGAGTAAAAGAGTCGAGATCAACAGCACTGGGACGTAGGAAGTTAGGACGTTCGGCACGCATCAACAAGAGTAAGTCATTCACAAAGCGATTCATCCGTTTTAGTTCATCGCGCACTAGAGCAACGGTCGCTTGGCGTTCTTCGGGATCATCGCCCAAGAGTTCTAAGTGTCCCTGAATAATCGTGATTGGTGTTCGGAGTTCGTGACTGACATCTTTGATAAATTCTTGTTGACTGGTGAAAGCAGCTTGCAAGCGATCGAGCATTTGATTAAAGGTGAGCGTTAGATCCGCAATCTCATCGGTTCCTTGAACACTCATGCGCTTTGACAGGTCGGTTTCTGTGATCATCTGAGCAGTTTCGCTTAGTTGACGCAACGGAGCAAGAATTCGTCCTGCTGTGAACCATGCGATCGCGCCAAACAAAATCATCATTGCGATCGTGACTTGAACAACGATCGCTAAGGTTGTTTCGCCCATTTGATAGCGTATAGTCGCATCACACAGACCCACGACGATCGCATTCCGCTGTCCAGGAATTTGAATCGACTGCACGACCCGAATAATGTAATCTTCCTGCATAGTAGATCGAGTAGTGCTTTGTGCCCATTGCAGAATTTGGTCAGGATTCTCACGCAGAACGGGCGGTAATTTTGTCGATCGAGCCAAGTAGAGTTGATTCTCTATAACTATAATCAGAGATTCATTGGGGTCGTTCACTTGACTTTGCGTAAACTGTTCCAGTGTATCAGCCAGAACATTAGGTGTTAGTTCAGATGGATTGGTTTGAGCAATTCGCTGTTCTAACGTGCTAATGTTTCGCTGCAATCGTTGTCCAGCTTGATGCTGTTCGAGTTCGCAAAAAATCTTGAAGGTCGCCCAGACGGAAATGAGAGTAATACAAAGGGTGAGGAGAAAGTACCACACGAGCAAGCGCGATCGTACTCCGGCAAATGTGCCGCCCCACTCTCTTAGTTGTTTCATTCGGAGCCGCTTCGGTTTAAAACTGTTGTTTCTCATAATCCGCGCTTGTTGCAAACTATCTCACTGCCATCGTGTCAAGGATGCGTAACCGGGTACACATCCTTAATTTGCTCGATCGTTGTCATAGAAACCAGTGAATCCCAGTAATCAGATAGAATCCACCTGCCAGCATTAATGCGGCACTACCAACCCGAATTACCCAATCTGATTTCCCTAGAATAACGCGACTTTGCTTCACTAATCCCGCATACAAGCTGGCAAAAAAGATAACGGCAGTGTAACCCAATCCATAACTCATCAACGTGACTACGCTAATTAACTGAGATCCTGTTGCTGCTGCTGCCGCAATCACCGCAAATAGCACAGGACTAGAGCAAGGAGAACTGACCAGCGCAAATGTTAGTCCAATACCATAAGGTCCTGCTGCTGATACAGACGCTTTCGGTTGCGGCAAAGGCAGATGAATGATTCCCGCAAAACTTAGTCCCATTACCAAAATAATTGGCCCAACTACAACGTTGAAGTATCCTCGATAATCAACAAGAACTGCGGCTGCAAATGACGCGAACAATCCGAACAAGCTGAACACAGTAACTACACCCAAAACGAACAATCCAGCTTTATTAAATGCGGCTCGACGCGAGGTAATTTTAAGCGTTCCAATATAGCTAAGATTGACAGGCAGTAAGGACAGAATACAAGGCGAGATACTTGCAATCAATCCACCCACGAATGCTAAAGGCACAAGAACGATTGGATTACTCAGATTTTGCTGTTCTAACCATTGCTGATAAGGTGCTTGAATGTGTCCGACTAGCTCAGTGAGATAGAGATACAAGCCAGAAAGATGTGGAGCAATGAAAGCAAGCGCGATCGCACCAAGAAACAGTCCGCTATAAAAGAGCGCCTTGGATGTGAAGGGCAATTTACGCGGTTTCTTTGGGGGCATCGGGTCTACTGTTAAGGACGAATTCGGAGTACGTTGAGATGTCATGGCGGTTTCTCCTGATAGATATGGAATTGGCAAAATTCAGTCAGTGGGGGCGAAGCAGTGCTGAGAAGAACATTGCTCCAATGCTTCGCCCGAATGATTCACTTAAACAACCTGCTGCACTAAGTTCGTGTAATGCTGCTTCGGTTGCAAGCCCACCAATCTTCCAATCTCTTGTTCTTGCTGGAACAAGACAACTGTGGGAACGCTGCGGACATCGAGTTCGATCGCTAATTCTGGTTCTTCAGTAATGTCAATTTCGATCAGATGTAACTGCTCCGCGTGGGTTCGTGCCAGTTGCTCTAAAACAGGTTTGAGCGTGTTACAACCGCCACAATGCGGAGCAACAAATTTCGCCAGGATCGGTTTTTCAGATTGTTGTTGAAGTAAGGACAATGCAGACTGTGATGTTTGAATCATGATAGGCTCCGTTGATTTGAAAGGGAAGGTTAAGGACGACACACTAGGAACGAGCACTGACACGCTCGATCGCTCTTTCAATGCCATTCACATAGTCTTGCTGGTTGAAGTTGTAGCGAAACTGAGTCAGAACTTGACCGTTACTCGGATTGATGATGGCAACTGCTGAGGTTTGACCACGATGGGCTGCGAGAAAATCGCTTAACCCTAATTCTCTGGCTCTCGCTTCTGCGGCTTGGGTTGTGGAACGGTTCGTGACATCAAAGATGACGAAATTTGCTCGACCATTGAACTGCTGCTGCAATGATTCGGTCACGGGTCGGAGACGTTGGCAAGCTGGACACCAATCCGCGTAGATTTTAACGATCGTGGGTTTGCCTTGCAGTTGAGCCGCGAGTTTATTATTTGAAGCTTGAGCAACCGTGGCAGATCGATTGTCAGAGGTTTCCATTGTTTGAGAAACTTGAGTGCTGTCTGTCGCACGTTGTCCAGCATTAGACAGGAAAGAGTACCCCGCCACAGATGCGACCCCTACGACACTGATACCCATTAGTAGAATTGACTTGAAATGATTTCTCATGATTTCCTCCAGAATTAGTAGATCTAAGGTTTCGTTTGCCTTACAGTTACTAATTTCGTCGAGCTACATGATGCCTAAATGAAAAAACCATGAAAAAAAATTCATGATTCTGCCTGAGTTTGCTTAAATTGGGGTAGATGTATGGTTATCGTTGTTCCTGAAATTGCATCTGACTGGATCTTTAACTCGCCGTTGTGCGCTTCAATGATTCGTTTGACGATCGCTAATCCTAATCCTGTCCCGCAAGGCTTCGTCGTGTAAAAAGGCTGAGTTAACTTCGAGAGTTCATCCGGTGGAATCGGTTGCCCCCGATTGTGAACTTGAATACAAACGTAGGAAGGCGAGGGAATGACGGAACAAGTAATTTGATCGCCAGGTTCGATCGCTTCACTCGCGTTGCTAATCAAATTGATCATGACTTGCTTGAGACGATTGCTATCTCCTAGAATCATGCAGGACGACGCTGCTGGAATAAATTTGAGAGATTGCCCTTGCCGCAGTGGAATCGGCTCGATCAACGGAAAGATTTCTTCTATCCATTGATTGATTTCGAGTTGTGCTAACTTCAAGCGTTGAGACTTGCTGTAGAGCAGAATTTCGTTTAGCAATTTCTTGAGTCGTTCAGCTTCTTCTAGAACGATCGCTAATCGAGCTTGAGTTGTTTCAGAGCGATCGAGTTGTTGCAAGTCTCGCAGTTCTAGAAAAATCGTCGTCAAGGGATTGCGGATTTCGTGAACAATCATGGCAGTCAACTCACCAATTTCTGCAAGTCGAGTCATTGTTTGTTCTGCTTGCTTTCGAGTTGAAATTGCTTGCATCACATTTTGGTGCATCTGAAAGAATGCAGCAATCACCTCACCTAATTCGTCCTGTCGTTGCAGTTGTACTACTTCAAATTCTGGTGATTCTTGATCTTGAGCGATCGCTGTTCCCGCTTTTAATAAATCGCTTCTAAGCGTGAGAATTGGTGTAATCAAAATTCGTTCTAAGCCAATCATGGTTGCGATCGTGACAAACGCCCCAATTAGAAAAACTGTTCCGGCAAACTGCTGAGAAGTATGCAACATCTCGTATCGCACTGATGTGACATCATGCCGCAAAATCAATACATTGTTTGATGCTTTCAGAGCGATCGCTTCGTCATATCTCGCCTCGATCGGGCTGTAGATATCGATCGTATTTTGCTGGTAGTTCTTAAACAAAAGCTGTGGCGCTTCACCAAATTGACGAATCATTGTTCCGTCTGCTTGATATAGCACTCCGCCAATAATGTGAGAATCAACCGAGAGCTTCTGGATTTGTTCAATCTTGAAGTCTGCCGAATCAATTGTACGAACTAGCTCAACTGCTTTGTCGATCGTAATAGTTCTGAGTTGACCGAGTAGCTCTTGTTGACGGAGGTTAAGTGAGACAATGAGTAGCAGAATCTCAGCGACTAAAATACTAATAAACACCCAAAGCACAATGCGCTGGGATAACCGCGATCGGAATAAAGCATAAAGGGATTGAAGAAGACCAGCCACAGGATCTAATCTCCATAAGTGATAAAACAACTAGCAAAACTTTGACCTGACTGAAATACAATCAATGCTATAGCAATCCTATGTGAGTTGTGAACGCTTCTAAAGCCCCCTAAATTCCCCATTCTGGGGGACTTTGAGCCAGAAAAATTGCTCCAATTCTAAGCAGATTCAGAGTTCAAAGTCCCCCAAATTTGGGGGATTTAGGGGGCACGATCAATCTTGCATTCACGACTAATTTAGGACTGCTATAGAAGAATGCTAGTTCAACCCTAGCCGACCTTTTCAGGAAACATCTTTTCGATTGTTGCCGTGTTTTAGCTGAATCTTGTGGTGAATCCATCATTTGCAAGAATCAGATAAATTTAGCAAAAATCGAGAAGACACACATCTCAGTATTCGCTAGGTTCAGAATAGTTCTGTGCGATCGAGGGGTCTGCTGTGTTGTTAGAAGGAAAAGTAGCGCTAATTGCTGGAAACGCGACGGAGATTGGACAAGCGACTGCGATCGCGATGTCAGTTGCAGGCGCAAGCGTGGTAATTGGCGATTATGAGATTGATCCTTGGATCTGCACGATCGCGACGATTCGATCGACGGGGGCACAGGTTCTATTTCATCCCACTGATGTCACGGTAGCAAGAACAGTCAGGGCGCTTGTGGCGAAAATTGCGACTGTTTTTGGTCGGCTCGATGTTGCGTTTAACAATACTTGCCTGAATGCGTCACGGGTGCCCCTTGCAGAACAAGAAGAATTTGAAGTCTTGGTGTGATTGATCACAATCTCAATGGGCTGTGGCTTTGTCTTAAGTATGAGATTGAGCAGATGTTGAAAGGTGAGGGCGGCGCGATCGTGAATCATAGTTCAATTTTTGGGTTAACGGGCAGTGTTAACGATGCGATCTATGTCAGCACTAAACACGCAGTCACAGGACTGACCAAAGCGGCAGCACTCGATTATGCTCAACAAGGAATTCGCGTGAATGCCGTTGCTCCTAGTCCCAATTTTGACCTGATGCCGATAGGACGATCGGTAAAACCGCAGGACGTTGCAAACGCGATCGTATGGCTGTGTTCAGATCAATCGTCTTTTATTACAGAACACACGTTACCGATCGATGGTGGATTCACAGCGCAGTAATTCTTAGTTTCTGCGGTATGCTTTTGGGGTCGTGCCTGTGATTTTACGAAAATGCTGTGTCATCTGGCTTTGACTCGTGAAGCCTCAGTCTAGAGCAATTTGAGCGATCGCTTTATCGGGTTGTTTGATCAATAACCGTTTAGCAGTTTCAATTCGTTGTTGCAGCACATACTGATAGGGTGCGATTCCCATCGACTGTTTGAACAATCGACAAAAATAATATTGACTCATGCCTAACTGATTAGCTGCGTCCTGTAGTTTGAAGTCACCGCTCAGATGGTCGTTGATAAAGTCGATCGCGGTTTGAAGCTGAGTGTACGATAAACCATCACTAAACGATCGTAGAGTTGGTGTCTGAGTGCAATAGTTACGGAGTAAATGAATTAAGAATTGGTTCGCAAGGGATTCTGTATAGAGTTTGCCACCAAGACTATTGCTGTACATTTCACTACGAAAAGCGGTCGCGATCGCGGCAAGTTGATTATCGTAAGTATGCAAAATTGGACGCAATTCGATGCGCTCTGGATACAAACAATCATTCTCGGCTGCGACTTGCTGAAGCTGCTGGGGATCAATGTAAAAACTAGCGGTTTCATCTGCTTGCTCACATTCCCAGTAGCAGAATGCAGGCACTTGAGCAGGCAGCAAAAAGATGCTTCCTGGCGACAGTGCGCCATCGTACTCATGCCCATCAATGCGAGTAACCTGGCGCAAATTTCTATTAAAGTGGAACGCTAACATGTCATCTGCACAACCGTTCGAGACATCCACTTCGCTAGAAGCCTGGAATTCATGCCTAACCACCAATCCTCGATCGCTGATCGTTCTGCTCTCCTGAATCCAGTCTTGGGGCACAATCTCCGACCAAGTAGCTGAGGATTGCTGAGACACAATGCTATCCATCGACTTCACTCCATTGATGCTGAAATCTTTCAGGCATTGTTCTACATTATCCCAACTGACGCAGAAAAACCTTGATTCAAATCAAGATAGAGAAGTTTTTTTTGGAAAATTCTAAGATTCTCGGAGTGTGATAGTTCGATTTACTCGATCGATTACGCCTTCGTCCTGAAGTTGCCTCAGCGTTCGCGAAAATACCTCTGGGCTGATCCCCAAATCGCCTGCAATCGATCGAAAAGAGCGAGTCAACTGAATCCGCGATCGCTCTGGTTCACCCACAAGCGGAATCATGTTTTGCAAGTAGCGCAGCACCCGTTCCCGCGCCGATCTCAGACTTCTCAACTCCAGAATAATTTTCGTAATGTGCAGCCGTCGTGCCATTTGTGACATTGACCTTGCCGATAGTTCACTGTTTCGACGTAGTTCTGCTAGAAATGCAGTAGTTGGAATGGCTGCAATTCGAGATCGACGTTCAGCGATCGCAGTACACGCATAGTTATCTAAGAACAGCACTACTTCCGAAAAGAATTCTCCTGCTTCGATTCGATAATGGTCTACTGCCTTTCCTGCGCTGGTATAGTGCAGCAGTCTTACTTGTCCACTATCGAGAAAATAGAGCAAGTCAGCAGGTTCGCCTTCGCGAAAAATGACTTGCCCTTGCGGAACTGTTTGCCAGTTGAGTAACGTTTGCAATTCTGTAGACAGTTGTTCGATCATGGATGCTTCGGAAATTCATTGAAAACTTCGAGGATCGATAGAGACATTCCCGCAGAACATCTCTATCAACACTTCAATCGATTAGTCGTCGAGCGATGAGAGTTTGGTTTCCACAGTGCGGATGAAACCTGAATCGGAGAGCGTATCGGGCGAAAGTTGTCCTTGTGCGATCGCGACTCTCACCAAACCTTCAGCCGTAACTCGCCCGGTTACATAAGCATGATGCAATTGAGCAGAACTCGGAATGCCTTGATTGATGTAGCTGCCCCGAAAAGCGGACGATACCAAGCCATTTGGTGTGAGTTGTACCAAAGTCGAACGATTCAGTGTGGAAGAAACGACGGCTGTTTTCTGTTCGATCGATGATTCAGCAAACGCAGCAGGAGCCACAAAACCAGAAATAGCGAGAACAGACAGAGCAGAAAGAATGATGCGTTTCATAGTAGACCTCCGAAAGAGTTAGGGTGTGTTGTAAGGTTCGTTTGCCTTACACTCCTACTTTCGGCGTTGGGCGTGAATGCCAAATGAATGAACTATGAAAGTTTTTTCATGGATCAATGGCTCAATCAAGCTAAATAACTGCTCGCTGCTCTGCTGCATCAAGAACACTAGACTTCTTGCGTGAATCCGAAATGCCCACCGAATGGAATTCGCCCAGGCATCCACGCAAGAAGCCTACTGTCCCGCGCTGAGATTCACTGAACAATAGCTTCATTTACCTAACTTGTTTTAGGCAAATCGCTCCGCCAAGAGTAATCTTGCACTCCATCCAGCATAGTTAATCGGCAAAGGCAGGAGCAGGGTCGATAAAGATGCGGTAGTCCGCAATTTTGCTGTCTTGCAAGCGCAGAGTACTTGTACAGGGCAACGTGACTATTTTGCTGTTTGGAAAAGTGTAGGTCACGATCGCTTCTACACTCACCACGTCTCCTTTTTCCCAGGTTCCCTGCCAGATGCCTTGTAAATCATGCTCGATCGCACTGAAGCGTTGAGCCGCTTGGGTGAAAGCTGCATGAATCGCAGGAATGCCCACGAGCGCAGACGCATTGCCCATTTGCAGTCGAACATCTGGGTGCATAAAGCGGACGATCGCATCAGGTTGGCGAGAATCCACGATCGCAAAGAATTGCTTTGCCCATAGTGCATTATCCATCGAGGTCATCTGGCGCTAAAGTTTTTAGGTATTGTTAATGGGTACGTTAAAAGCTTGGGAAACGAGAATCGGATTAAAGTACTCGGTATACTCCTGAATCAATCCATCCTTAAACCGGAAGATTCCAACATAGTCATTTTGATAGCGCCCACCCGCCCGGATCTCGATATCACCCCGGAATTGGACAAATAGTACATTGGGATTTTCAGTAGGATAGATAGTGCGCGGAAAGGACATCTTACTAAACAGTTTCGGCAATGAACTATATTGCTTGTAGATTCCTTCTCGCCCATCAAAGCTTTTCGGAAAGTTGCCAAAGGCATAAGGCATGACTTGTCGAGCATCTTGGGCAAAGATTTCTCGCAGCACTTCAAATTGTCCGGTTTCCAGTGCCCTGAAGTAAGCTTCTACAGCTTCTTGATTCGTTCGTTTCGTCTTTGCTTGAGTAGCTTTGCCCAAATTTGTGCAACCCATTGTTGCGCCGAATCCTAATAAAGCCAATCCACCTTTCACAATCGATCGACGATCCAACCACGTCTTTCTATTCATCGGTTCACTCCAATTTTCAAGGAATTAACTAGGGCTTGCTGAGGAAGTCTAAGAAGCTTTCTAGGACTGAATTTCAGCGGGATAAATTGCTGATAAAATGCAAGATAAAGCACTATAAACCGTGCAAAAACCTTGCATCTGATTTTACTAT
>NZ_JBNXVP010000077.1:0-17876 GCF_050565645.1 Leptolyngbya sp. AN10 | reverse complement strand
TTTTTCGCATCTTATCGGAGCGCTACCGTAACCGTCGCAGGCGATTTGGGCTACGGTTCAACTTGATCGCAGGCTTGCTGAACTATGAGCTTGCTCATCCAATTTGATTCGTGCAGGAGGTCTAATCCTTAGAAATCAAGCGCGAAATAGGTGATCGACGTGGTGAAGCGAGTTCCCTCGGTAATTTGGGCATCGCTTTCAATGCTCTAGGACAGCATCAACGAGCAATCGAGTTCCACCAGCAGTCCTTACAAATTAAACATGAAATTGGAGATCGTGTGGGTGAAGCGATTTCTCTACATAACAGAGCTTTGACACTCGCTAGGTGGGAATCTCGTCGCTTTGAAGCCCTCTCCACTCTCCGGCAAGCCCGCGCCGTTTTTGCAGAATTAAAGCTCGATCATCAAGTTAAGAAATGCGACGAAGCCATTTATAGCTTTCAGCAAATCATCGCCACCGAGCAAAGCCAATCCGCTCCCAGCTTTCCCGCTCCCCCGATCGACAAACCTTCAGCTAAAGACGATTGGTACGATCGCAGTCTGCCCACGTCACCCAAACCCCGCTCTACTTCCCAACGTCGAATCAACTGGATTCTTTGGTTCTGTATTGGAATCGCGATCGTGCTTTTCATCGCATGGCTACGTTCAAAGTAGATCGATAACGCCCTACAATTCGTTTATGTGCTGAGAGAAAAGATGCTGACCAGTCTGCAAAATCCGCTAGTCAAACAATTGCGAAAGCTTCACCGCACCAAAGAACGACGGGAGCAACAAGTTTTCTTACTAGAAGGAACGCACCTGATTGAGGAAGCTTTGTCGATCGACCTTTCTTTTCTCACTGTCTGTTGTACTGAAACTTGGCAAGCGCAACATCAGGAGCTATTTGAACAATTGCCCGATCGATCCGAGCGATTAGAACTCGTTAGCCCCGAAGTGCTAAAAGCGATCGCGACTACAGTTGAACCGGATGGAATTGTTGCCACGATCGAACAGTTTCACACTCGCCCAGTCGAATTCTCTCAGCTTGGATTAGTCCTCGAAACGATTCAAGATCCCGGCAATTTAGGCACAATCATCCGAACTGCCGCAGCCGCAGGAGTTGAAGGACTTTGGTTGAGTGAAGACTGTGCGGATATTGAAAATCCGAAAGTTTTACGATCGTCTGCGGGTCAGTGGTTTCGATTACCGATGTCGATCCGAGCAGATTTGAAGAAAGAGATTGCGATCGCAAAATCCCAAGGAATGCAAGTTATCGCCACCGTTCCCACAGCCACTCAGACCTATTGGGAAATCGACTTTTCTCAGCCAAGTTTGATTCTGATGGGAAATGAAGGAGCCGGACTTTCACCAGAGTTATTAGAACTCGCAGATGTCCAAGTGACAATTCCTCTAGCTCAAGGCGTTGAATCTTTGAATGTTGCGATCGCGACTGCCTTAATGCTCTATGAAGCTCGAAGACAGGGTACTTACTGATTTCTAATCCACTGCCGAAACCGTTTAATCAAGCTATTTTCACCAATGCTCGAATAGAGTTCTAGAAAGCGCATTACATCTGCTGCTGTAAGCATCGGTAAAGTAAGACTACGATCGCACACTTGATATTCTCCCGATCTCAACGAGTAAATAGTGAGCGACTGTCCATCATATCGCCAGACCTCTGGCACGTTCAAAGCTGCATAAATCGAAAAGCGATTGAGTGAACTTGATGTAACGTCCACTTCAACCGCTAAATCGGGAGGTGGGAACTGTGCTAGATCAATCTGAGCAATCCCACGAACCTGCGCTTCATTCTGAATGTAGTAACACTGGTCGGGTTCCAGTCCTCTCGATAAGTCCTCTCGATCGCACGTCCGAGATCCCAAGCTACGAATCTCTAGATCAAGTTCCTCAGTTGCGGCTTCAATCAACCGTCCCAGCAATTTCTTAAAAGATTCGTGCGGATCAAGCGGCATCCGAATTTCTAGCGTTCCACGATCGTAAGTCAGCCGCAAACGAGGCTCCGATTCAAAGTCGCGAACAAGTGACTGGTACGATTGCCAGCTAATGTTTCGTAAGACTACCCGATCAGGACTTTGAATCAGAGTTGCAGTCATAGGCTTAGATATCGAGATCAGTCAAGTTCAGTTTCGAGCCATAGGTTTCGATGAACTCACGTCGAGGAGCAACACGATCGCCCATTAATACCGTAAAGATGCGATCGGCTTCCGCAGCATCTTCGATCTCAACTCGCTTCAGTGTCCGAGTCTCAGGATTCATCGTCGTATCCCATAGCTGCTGAGGCATCATTTCACCCAACCCTTTGAAGCGCTGAATGTTGTAGCTCGCATTGTCTGGGAAAGTCGATAAGCGTTCTTGTAGCTCTCGCTCGCTGTAGCAATAGTAGTGATTGCGTCCGCGTTCTACTTTGAACAATGGAGGGCAAGCAATGTACACATAACCTTGATCGACCATCATTCGTTGATAGCGATAGAAGAAGGTCAGCAGCAAAGTTCTGATGTGTGCTCCGTCTACGTCCGCGTCAGTCATGATGATAATGCGGTGATAGCGCAATTGAGAGACATCGAACTCCTCACCTTTGATACCGAGTCCGAGTGCAGTGATTAGCGCTTGAATTTCAGTGTTTTTGTAGATCTTTGAATCGTCGGTCTTTTCGATGTTGAGGATCTTACCGCGTAGAGGAAGAATTGCTTGGAAACGTCGATCGCGTCCTTGTTTTGCCGAACCACCCGCAGAATCCCCTTCCACGATGTAGATTTCAGATTCGCTCGGATCACGAGACGCACAATCCGCAAGTTTTCCGGGCAGCGTCGAAGATTCTAAGACCGACTTACGACGAACCATTTCGCGGGCATGACGAGCCGCCTCTGCTGCTTTGAAGGCTTGAACCGCTTTCTCAATAATCGAATCCGAAACATTCGGGCGAAACTCAAGATATTCAGTCAGCACTTCACCGACAAGCGAGTCCACAATCCCGCGAACTTCAGTATTACCAAGCTTCGTCTTCGTTTGACCTTCAAACTCTGGGTCAGGCACTTTCACCGAGATCACAGCCGTTAAGCCTTCTCGAATGTTCTCCCCTGCAAGGTTCGATTCATTTTCTTTGATCTTGTTGCGCTTCCGAGCGATCGTATTCAGCGTCCGAGTCAGAACCGCTTTCAATCCCTCTAAGTGCGTTCCACCGTCAACGGTACGAATGTTATTCGCAAATCCGATGATGTTATCGGTATAAGCATCCGAACACCATTGCAGCGACACTTCAACTTGAATATTGTTGCGTTCGCCATGTACAAAGATTACTTCTTCGTGGAGTGGTTGCTTCTCGCGGTTCATGTACGAAACGTACTCGCGGATTCCACCTTCGTAGAAATAAGTTTCGTCGCGCTCAAGATCAGGACGACGATCGACAAAAGTAATCTTTACGCCACCATTCAAGTACGCCAACTCTCTTAAGCGTCCAGAAAGCGTCGTGTAATCGAACTTCGTCGTTTCAGTAAAGATCGTGGCATCCGGCATGAATGTCACCGAAGTTCCCGTTCTCGCTTGGGAATACGGCTGCTCCTGCATTTCTCCGATCGGAACGCCGCGCTCAAATCGCATTAAGTGGACTTTCTTATCGCGCCAGACGGTGACTTCGACCCATTCTGAAAGCGCGTTCACGACCGAAACCCCGACCCCGTGAAGACCCCCAGAGACTTTATACCCGCCACCCCCGAACTTACCGCCAGCGTGTAAAATTGTCAGCACGGTTTCAAGACCGGATTTTCCAGTTTTGGCAACGATTCCGGTCGGAATCCCACGTCCGTCGTCGGTTACGGTGACAGAGCCATCTGCGTTGATGGAAATATCGATCGATTTACAGTAGCCCGCGAGCGCTTCATCAACGGAGTTATCGACTACTTCGTAAACAAGGTGATGCAAGCCGCGAGGTCCGGTACTACCGATATACATACCGGGGCGTTTTCGCACCGCTTCAAGACCTTCTAGGACTTGGATCTGTTGGGCATCGTAGTTTGTCGTCATAGGAAGCGTTCTTTAGGGCGAGGTGTAGCAGGAAATTAAACCAAGAAGCGAAATTGAAGTTGAAAAGGCAATTTCTATCAAAATTATAGCACAAATGGCTTATAAGCGGTTTTAGAGCAGTTTCGGACGAATTTTGAAAGTAGGATGGATCGGTCTATTTTGACTCAAAATTTTCAACATGAACCAAAAATCTTTAACAATACGCCTGTACTTATTATAATCGGTGGTGCGACGGCAACGGGAAAGTCTGGTTTGGCGATCGAACTTGCCGATCGCTTGAATTCGATCATCCTCAGTGCCGATTCGCGCCAAGTGTATCGCGAGTTTACCATCGGAACGGCAAAACCGACGAAACAAGAGCAAAATCGTATCCCACATTATTTAATCGACATTTGCAATCCAACCGAAACACTAACGGTTGCAGATTATCAAATGAGAGCGCAAGAAATTCTCGCTGCCTATGGCACACGTTTACGTGACCGGGGTGGCGTTCAATTTCTCGTTGGCGGAACCGGGCTATATATTAAAGCGATCGCACGTGGAATGAAGATTCCCAGAGTCGCACCACAACCTGAATTACGATCTCAGCTTGAACAATTGGGGCAAAATACACTTTATGAAATGTTGCAGCAAGTAGACGCGATCGCGGCAAGTCGAATTCACGCCAATGATCAAGTCCGAACGCTCAGAGCATTAGAAGTTTTTTACGTTACAGGTCGCCCAATTTCGGAACAACAAGGCGAAGAACCTCCTAAGTTTCCGATGTTGTATTTGGCGTTGGATAGCGATCGCTTAGAACACCGCATCGCCAAACGCACCGGACAAATGATCGAAATGGGATTTGTCGAGGAAGTGAAAACGCTGTGTGAGAAGTACGGTGAGGAGTTGCCGCTTTTAAACACGTTGGGATATGCAGAAATACGGCAATATTTACGAGGCGAGATTTCGCTATCCGAGGCAGAGCGCTTAACCGTCTTACACACTCGACAGTTTGCAAAGCGTCAACGAACTTGGTTTCGAGCCGTTTCAGAGATTGAATGGTTCGACTCGGATGCGGGAGATTTAGTCGATCGAGTCTGGTCAAGAATTGAGCAATTCTGCAAGGACGTGCGACGTGACTAGAACGCTACACGATCAGTTTGCAAAACTCTGTCTTGCCGGATTCCTGGAGCCTTTTGGTACAGCCGAAATTGGTCGAGAAATTACGAGCGAAGTCCGACAAATCGATCTCTGGTTTGATCCTGATCCTGCCAAACTCTCGTCTCAAGACGCATTAGGATTACTGGGTCGAATGGTATCGCTCCCGTGTTTGCTTGAACCTTATCGCAACCCAATTCAAGCAGGTCAGATTCTCGATGGTCAAAGCAAACTGAATGAAGTTCGTCTTGAATTGCTCCGTAAAGCGAAGAGTCAAAATATTTCACCGTCTCAAGTGACTTTGCCACGACTTTGGGTGATTTCCCCGACGGTTTCTCCGAAAGTTCTGCGGGAATTTAGCGCGATCGAGAAACCTGACTGGCTACCAGGAATCTACTTTCTCCCCGAAGGTCAACGCGCCGCTATTATTGCAATTAATCAGCTTCCCGTCACTTCAGAGACGCTTTGGTTAAGATTGTTGGGACGCGAAACGGTTCAAGCTCAAGCAGTTTCAGAACTAATGGCTCTGCCTAAGAATCATCCGTTTCGCACCCATGCACTGAAGCAATTAATGAACTTGCGAAAAACCCTAGAAGCACGTCAAAATTTGAATAGAGATGAACGAGGGCTAGTCATGAGTTTGTCACCGATTTATCAGCAATGGGAAGAAGAAACGCTTCAACGAGGACGACAGGAAGGACGACAGGAAGGACGACAGGAAGGACGACAGGAATTATTATCGCGAGTCGTTCCTACCTTGTTGAGAACTGGTTTGACGATCGAGCAAATTGCCGACCAACTCCAAATTGATGTCACTGAAGTTCAAAAAGTAGCGGGAGATTCTTAGTTCAGATACGATCGCGCCTTCGATGCGGACAGCAAAGCGCTAATTTTTTCCTGCTTTCGCTTGTCGGGCATGAAGATCAAGTTTTGCCCGTAATTCATCCTTGATCCGATTCATAATCGAATCCTCATCCAGCGAAGCAAGAATTCGAGTTACCACCGCTTTCGGGCTTTCTATACCCCAAGAAGCATCATTCGCAAGATACGCTTTGGTCACTTGAGCGATCGCATAAGTCGAAACGCCCGCCACCGCTCCCTGAGTCAGTGCCACTGTCATGTAAGGCGCGATCGACAATCCCCCCGTTGCCGGAGCCGCTACCCCTAACAATCCTTTGAGCGAACTCAATCCCAAATTTGTGAGCAATTCAGTCGCACTAATGCCACCCATCGCGATCGCAATTCGTTGGAGTAATTTCAAGGCTCCTTGCTGGGTCATCTGAATGCCATAGAGCTTAGACAAACTCATGATCAGCGCTACATCGATCGCGGCACTGCTAAGAATGTCCAACACCATGATTGGATTTACCGCAGTCGCGATCGCTTTTGTCATCACACCGTTCCAGATCACTCGATTGGCGTTTTGTTCGCGGATCGTAAGTTTGCGTTGAAGTAAGCGATCGTGAACATCATCGGCAAACAGCATCGAGTTTAGAGCAACCAGCGATTTGCCTTCTCGGTGCAGAACTTCGAGAATTTTTAGCTTAAGATCTTGAACTTGCGGCTCTGTTTTGACCATTTGCGGAGACATTCGACCATCAGGACGTTTTACCGCTCGTGCAACTAACGGAGAAGCCGCAGCCATGACAATCTCATCCGGTGAGAGCAGTTCTTTGACCCGTTCATCGCGAATTTTTTGATAGATGCTCATACGATCGGCATCTGGATACTGATCGATTTTGTTAAACACCAAAATAATCGGCTTCCCAACGTCGCGTAATTCTGAAAGTGCTTGGAATTCGACTTTCGTAATGTCACCGGAAACAATGAAGAGTAACAGATCGGCTTGTTGAGCGACCTGACGTGCTAAGGCTTCTCTGGCTTCTCCGTTGACTTCATCGATTCCAGGAGTGTCAATTAATTCGATTTGAGAATTGGTTGTACTGGGAAGTTTCACCCGCAGGATCTCTTGATCACTGCCCTCGATCGCTTCGTTTGTCACAGTCCACTGAGCCGACTGCTGCGATCGCGTGACTCCGTGAATTGCACCAGTTTCAAAAATCTGTTGACCGAGCAACGCATTTAACAGCGAAGACTTACCGCGCCCGACCATACCGAAAGCAGCGATTTGAACCACGAGACGATCGAGCTTTTCTAGCATCGTCTCCAGTCCGTGAATTTCTGACTCCAATCCCGATCGCTCTTGGTCAGTTAAATCGAGATTTTCAACTAGCTCTCGTAGCGTTGTTTGAGCCTGTCGATAATTTAGCTCATTTTGGATCTCATCGAACCCGGAAATCGCTTCGTCTAGCTCCTGATCCAAAGGTTTGCCAGCATCGGAAATGGAGTCAGTCATAAATTCACGAGAGAAGTAATCTGCACTTCTCACATCCTAGCAATGCTGCCGATAAACGGTCTTAGACGAAAAAAATCGATCCTTATATCAAGAATCGACTATCACCGTTAACGGTAGCGGCGATTGCGTCGAGCGACGATCGCTTTGCGTTTGCGCTTTTCCAGCGGCGTTTCAAAATGACGGTGCGATCGCAGATCTGCCAAAATTCCAGCTTTTGAGACTTGGCGCTTAAAGCGGCGCAACGCTGAATCGATGCCTTCGTTTTCTCCTAAAACCACTTGGGTCATGCTGTAGTATCCTCCAGTAGATTAAAAGTTGTAGATTCCAATCAGACTAAAAATCGCCGTCCACACCTAAGTATGCACAGCTTTCTAGAACGCGCAACCTACCATCATGAAGAGTAGCACAAATCCTAGACTCTAGCGCACCAGTTGATTGACAAAACATAAATTCAAAGCGCTGAAGTTGGTGCTGAGCGCGATTTGTAGGTTTTCCATCGCCGCGATCAGCCACTGAACGCGATCGCGACTGTAGCTTTCATAGTGATGAAATAAAATTGAGAATCGCTTCTCTAAATAAGGTTTCACCCGCCGACAAAGTAGAACAATTTGCAGCAAGAGTTGTGTGGTCGAAGTGGCTCCCAAGTTTGAAAGCAGATCGACAAAAACAAAGTGCTGCGGTCGATGGACGCTTTCGACGACTAGGAAATTCAGAAGCTGGCTACAAGTCCGCACCATGAGGAAATCCGAGAGCGGTTGTGAGTCGCTTTGTGGATACGCATTAATTAATAATTTGCCGAGTTGCTGATTAAAGTGGCGCTTTCCGTAGGCTGGATTCACCGTATCAGTGAGATAGTGATACAGTTCGGCTTTGAACTCTTTGTACGATCGAATGCCTTGACAATGCGCTAAAAACCGCTGGGCAACTTCTCGACAGGTATCGTTTCCGTGTACTTTTCCAGTGAATTGATGGAGAGCCTGACTGAGAGATCGATCATCTAATAAAGTCGGATTTTCGACCGGGTGAATGATGCGATTACTTGCTGCTCGTCGAACTTGATAAGTCACATATTTTGAGAGATCAAGCTCGAATTGTTTTTGTCGATCGGCTTGCAGTTGGCGAATCGAAGCTTGCTGAATGTCGGGTGTTCCTTCAGCCACGAGGCAATGTTCGTATAGGTAAGGGTAACGGCGGATTAGTGTGCCAAACGATTCGGTTTCAGTGGGCGCAGGCTGTAAAACAGTGGCAAGACGCTTCAGGGTCAAATATTGCTCTGTTTGCTGGAATTCCTGAATCAGAGTGCGCTGTTGCTTGATGATGCGCGATCGAGAAAAGTCCGCTGTAATTGGACGGGTTGGAGCCGATTCAAACGAGGCGACCAAATCTGCGATCGCGCCATAGTGCTGCGGGCGAGACTGCCAGCGGTTGATCAGAATGTGGCAGCAGCGGTTCAGGATAAAGCGGAATTCTTGGGCAGAAGTCGTCGATTGAACTAAGCGATCGAGATCCTGCTGAAATGCGAGATCCGGATAGCCAGTTCCTTCCACAAACAGGAGACGAAACCGCTCAGTCAGAACTTGAGGTGATTCAGATTGAACTAACTTTAATAGATGATCGTAGAGTCGCTGTTCTTCCGGTGTAATACCGCGACTTTGATGAATCGACCCAGCATTCATGGTTTCAGCACTCCTCAACCCCAGACTTCAGGAACATCAATTTAATTTGGATCGGACTTGACCGGGGCAAGGTCAAAGTATGGCTATCGTAGTGAAATCCGTGAAGACCGAGTGTAATCTGTGTCACTTCATCAAGACTTCATACAGAAATCCGCATTGTCTCCACGTATCTTTTACTACCGCTCTTGTTTCTAGTTTTCCGTGAGCGACGACTGTGATCCGGATCAACACGGAGAATTTACTTACGCTTCAAGAATATCAAGTCGAGAAGTTTTCTTAACTTTGAGAAAACTTCTCGACTTCAGCTTAAATAGATTCGCTCAGAAATCTTCTCTTCGTGCTGGAAAAAGCAACCTATACCATCACCGGATGAAAATAGAAGGCGAGTCCGAGAACAAGATAAGCTGCGAGTAAAAGCGTTCCTTCTAGCCAATTCGATCGACCATCTGAACTAATCGAATTTGTAATTAGAACGGCAACCGCAACCGCAACCAATTCAAACGGATTGAAATCGAGATCCATCGGCTGTCCTGTGAACCAGCCGATAATGACTAGAACGGGAGCCACAAAGAGCGCAATTTGCAAACTTGATCCCACGGCAACTGAGAGCGACAAATCCATTTTGTCTTTCATTGCAACGGTTACAGCGGTCGCGTGTTCTGCGGCATTTCCGACGATCGGTAATAGAATCACCCCTGTAAATAGTGCCGTTAATCCTAATTTTTCGGTTGCCACTTCTAAGCTATCTACCAGCAATTCTGATTCGATCGCAACAAAAACAGTACAGATCAGAAGCACGATCGACCATAAGACCAGATTTGGCTTTTTCCCTTCATGCGACAAATTAGCTTCCGCAAGCTCTTCCGCTTTACTATTTTCTGCGGTTCCCACGTCATATAAATAAGTGTGGGTTTTCATCGAAAATAAGAGGGTCAGTGCGTAAACCGTGATGAGCACGATCGCAACCGCCACCGACAGCGTTTGTAACGTCTTAGATTCGATCCCCGATGAAGTGATATTTACCGCTGTTGGCAACAAGAGCGCAATTACAGCAAGATTCATCGAAGACGCATTCACTCGCGCCACGATCGGTTGAAATTCCTGCTCTTTGTAGCGCAATCCACCGAGCAGCATCGACAAGCCCATCACCAACAGCAGATTGCCAATAATTGATCCCGTCAGGCTGGCTTTTACGACATCGACTAAACCCGCATTCAGAGCAACAAGAGCAATGATCAACTCAGTCGCGTTTCCAAATGTGGCATTCATCAAGCCGCCTAGCGTCGGACCAACCACCACCGCGATCTCTTCAGTGGCAGTGCCCATCCAAGCGGCAAGCGGTAGAATCGCCACTGCCGCCGTACCAAACACGACGAGTGCTCCCCAATGGAGATAATGAGCCGCGATCGACACCGGGATCATCACGAGTAATGCTGAAAAAACCGTATTCTTGATTGACATTCGCGTTTCGAGGGTAGGAAATCGTCCTAAATAGGATACTCACGATCCACACCTCTCGGCAGCCTAATTCCCGATTGTTCATCACAAAAAATGAATTTTAGTGGCGCGATCGTAAACTCCCATACAAAATTCTTAAGAGATTCCAAAAACGAGGCTGAAGTAGGGTTCAATCGAAAGAGATGAATGTAGACCAATGGATTGTAGCCATTCCGTTCATGATCTGCGTTCACATCAGCGTTGTCACAATCTAGCTCTGGCGTGGATTTCACTGGACTTTGGGTTAGATTGTGGTTTCTTTCGGGCTTGTTATGGTGGGATAGAGTGCTTTGCGCGTCTCATGACGAAGCTGCCTTCGCTTCAATCTTTTCCGAGTTTGATACTATCTGCTTGTTCTGCGATCGGGTGTTATCGCAGGTGAGCGCATTCTAATGTGGAAACTGACAATGACCTCACTTTCTGATGCTTCATCCCGTTTAGCTCCGGTCGATTTGAATGTTCAAAGTCCTGATCCCGTGCAAACTGCGATCGGGGTTTACGTTACAGTTCACGGGCATTTCTATCAGCCACCTCGCGAGAATCCCTATCTTGATGCGATCGAGCGCCAACCGAGTGCCGCGCCGTTCCACAACTGGAATGAGCGGATTCACCACGAATGTTATCGTCCAAATGCGTTTGCCAGAATCCTCAACGATCAGGGGCAACTCTTAGGGATCGTCAATAATTTTGAGTATTTAAGCTTCAATATTGGTCCGACTTTGATGAGTTGGATCGAGCGGCACGATGTTGAGGTGTATCAGCGGATTGTGGAAGCCGATCGTAAAAGTTGCGATCGCTTAAACGGGCATGGGAATGCGATCGCGCAAGTTTACAATCACATCATCCTGCCGCTGGCAAATGAGCGCGATAAGCGGACGCAGGTTCGATGGGGGAAAGAAGATTTTCGATCGCATTTTGGGCGTGATCCCGAAGGCATGTGGCTGGCTGAAACGGCTGTCGATTATGCCACTGTAGAGGTTTTGATCGAAGAGGGGATCAAATTCATTGTGCTGGCTCCGTCTCAAGCAGAACGATGCAGAGAGCAGAATGATCCCCACTGGCAAGAAGTCGGCGGCGGACAGATTGATCCGACTCGTCCGTATCGATGTTACCTGCGATCGAATGATCCCGATTCTCCTTATATCGATGTCTTCTTTTACGATGGTCCGATTTCTCGTGATATGGGATTCGATTCGGCTTTGAGCAGTTCGCACCATTTAGCGAGTCGATTAGGTCAGGCGGTTCGCGGGGATCATCGTCCGACTCAGTTGATCTCAGTCGCAACGGATGGCGAAACCTTCGGACATCACAAAGGTGGCACTGAGAAATGTTTGGCGTATGCGTTTACGGACGAGTTCCCCAAGCGCGATTGGACAGTGACGAACTTCGCACATTATCTCAGTTTGAATCCGCCAACTTGGGAAGTGGTACTGAAGCCCGTCACGGCTTGGAGTTGTTCTCATGGAGTCGATCGATGGCAAGAAGATTGCGGTTGTGGAGGAGGGGGTGGCTGGCATCAGAAATGGCGACGACCGCTGAGAGATGCACTCGATTGGCTGCGGGATCAACTGATTCGAGTGTATGAAGAGGAAGGGAAAAAGCTGTTTAACGATCCTTGGTTGGCGCGGGATGAATATGTGCAGGTGATTCGCGATCGCGCTTCGGTTCAGAAATTCCTTGCTCGGCATCAGTCGCATAAGTTATCAAATGTCGATCGCTTAGATGCTCTGCGATTGCTCGAAATGCAGCGTCATGCACTTCTGATGTATACCAGTTGCGGCTGGTTCTTTGAAGAGCTTTCCCGACCTGAAGGAGTGCAGATTCTCCGATACGCATCACGGGCACTTGAACTGGCTGGAGATGTCGCGGGAGTTCAACTTGAGAAGAATTTCATTAAGCGGCTGGCATCGGCTCCGAGTAACGTCGATTGCTTTAAGAACGGCGCGGAAGTTTACCGCCAGCTTGTGATCCCTGCACAAATTACGTTTGAACAAGTGGCGGCGCATTATGCAATTTCGTCTCTGTTCACTTCATATTCACGAGAACAGCGGGTGTATTGCTACACGGCGAGTCAGCTAGATTATCAGATTCAGCGGATGGGATCGGTCACATTAGCGATCGGGCAACTTCAACTCACTTCGGAAATTACTCGCGAATCGCAGCATTTCGTCTTTGCAGTACTGCATCTCTGCGGTTGGGATTTCCACTGCTGCATTCAACCGTTTGCAGGGCGACGCAATTATACACAGGTGAAAGAGCAGCTTTTTGAAACGTTAAATCATGGCAGTGCAGCACAGACAATTTTGAAAATGAATCAAGTGTTTGGCGATGTCGCTTACAGCCTGCAAGATTTGTTTGCGGAAGAGCGTCACCGAATGATGCGATTGCTCAGTCATGAGACTTTGACGCGATTAGATCAGCTTTATACGCAGGTGTATCGCGATAACTATGGGGTGCTGATGGCGTTCCACCGAGATGAATTGCCTGTGCCGCAAGAGCTACAAGTGGCAGCGGAAATTGCATTGGGACATCGATTGTTGTTGACACTACGATCGCTTGAACAAGATTTAGATGAGTTGAATGCCGTTTTGATTCATCTAGGACAACTGGAAGCGATCGCGACTGAAGCGATTCATTTACGCTGTCATCTTCAGCAACCCGAAGCGCGGGAGACTCTACAGCGATTAATTGAGCGATCGTTGTGGGTGCTATTTAATCAGAGCGAAATTGAGAGAGCAGAGCCTCAGATTCGTGTGTTAGAGCGATTGATCGTGCTGAGTGGGCAATTTGGACTAGGTGTTGCTTTCGATAAGAGTCAGGAATTGTTCCACCAGTGGTTAAATCGATCGCGATCTCTGACTCCTGCAATTCGAGATTTAGCTGAGAAATTAGCGGTAGCTTTGCTCCCCGAAGGGAACGTGATTTAGCTGCGTCTGTCCGGAGCGCGATTTTGCTCCGGATAAATTATCAAAAATTGGTTCAAACTTTATGTGACTTCTAAGGCTCGCCTTCTGTCACATTTGAATCAATGAACTTTTGAACTACATCAAGACAAACAATGACTTAGATGCTGCTGATAGGTAGCATTTTTTTTTGACGATACAGCAATTTGATTGATTTATTGCTGCAATCTCTGGGAAAAGACGGAATTTTGAAATGCAATTGAACACATTCTTGTGTAAATCAAAACGAAGAAACTAACGTATCGAAGATTACTTTTACAACAGAAGATGGAACACAGTCGAATTATTTCAATTGTGAATGTTATATGAAGCGAAGGAATGCCAGTTGCCAATTTTTGTAGGATGCTTCTACACTGATGTGCGTTGTGAATCTAAGAAATTAGGTTCTCTGCTCTGAGTAATGTGTGTCGGTTTCTAAGCGATCGTTCAGTTGTTGATTCGCTGTCTTAATTTCACTCATCGCAACTGACGCGCTGCACCATTATCGAGCGTGAAGATGCTAAAAATTTCAACGCAGCAAAGCCCCCTTGACCTTCGTTCATCAAGCGTCGTCCATCTCCGTCGAGGCGTGGGAACGCAATGGCTACGAGTTCTCACTCTGGTTATTTCAGATCTCACTTTATTGGGATTCGTGTGGTTCATTGCTGAAAAATTCGGAACACCTTGGGCAACCTTCTGGAACTTGAAAGAAATCCCGATCGCGCTTTTACTCGGGTTGGGAATCTGCTTAGGGTTTCTGATCTCTGGTGGATTCTACAAAGCAGGCAATATTCGCCGGGATTATCGCTACAAGGAATTTAGCCATTCAAAATCCTCGTGGAATCTATCTTGCACCACTGGATTCGGATGATCTGTGGTTTCCTCGCAAGCTGGAAAAACAAGTGCAGGCTCTAGATGCTGATCCAACTGCGGGAATGGTATATAGCTGGTCAGTATCGATCGACCAACAGAATCGATTGTTGTGGCGCTATTACATCGATCGACCCTTTGTTCCTGAAGGTTGGATACTAACAACACTCATCTTTTACAACTTTATGGAAAATGGCAGTGTTCCTATGGTTACGAGGATTGTTCTATAACTTCGCGCTAGTAAAAGGCTATGAAAATCAGGACTATAAACAAGTGCTGCTCTAGTCCTGGAAAGGCTTGGGAGTCGATTGGACACTGCTGTTAAGACCGGAAACTTTTCCAGTCATAGTTCCAAGTGCAATGAGGTTAGTATTTCCACGATCGCCTAAACCCAAGAAAGCAGTAAGGCAACCACTCAGTCAAACAAGCCTTAGCAGACTGCAAAACGGGAGATTTAGAGTCAGTCTTAGCATCAAGATAAGAGTAGGTTACAAGTAATTTTCATCGCCTGACCCGGAATCAATTCGTGGCTATCCGAACACAATAAAAGCAGTCTAATCTTTAAACTCAAACTAATAAGTTCAAGATTTTTTCCTGATTCTGGTTGAACCTCAAAACTAACTCGGAATTCATGTTAAGAACTTTACGATCGCTGAAATATCTAAGACATTTTGAGTGCTTAACAAAAACGCCATAATCTCTAGGATACAAACTTATTTTCTATCTGGTAAAAAGGACTTTTAATTGGATATCACATCTGCAATTCAGCACCTGGCAAGCTCTCTAAGTCATTCAATGCAGCAGAACTATCAGAAAAATTTGAGATTGAAATCTGAGTCATGGTAACACTCTCTCTTGCAAAGCGCGATTGGATCTAGTAAGTTATCGACAGGTTAAAAACCACTTCTCGCGTCTACTGGTATCGCAATGATTAGCGATGTAATTTCAAATAATCGACCCCTTGAAAGTGCTTTTTCGGACATAAATTCGGACAAAAAAATCGTATTTTCAACCTTTCAATTTGGAGCATCAATCGCGTTTAATAACAGCAGAAACGGGTGATTCTACCTAACAAAAAGCGATCGAGCTTCTACCAGACGATCGCCCATCTATCTGTTAGGGAGTGTGTTCCATGACCAAGAGTAAGAAGCAGTATGCACAGGATGATTGGAGCAGTCAGCCTGTAGGAAGACCGAAAACGATTAACGATGACTATCTCGCTCGGTTGAAAGAACTGGTAAGTCATAGTCCAAAACAGTATGGCTATCCCTTTGAGCGTTGGACAGCCCAATGGTTACGAAAACATTTGCTACAAGAAACTGGAGTAGCAATCAGCGATCGACATATCAATCGATTGCTCAAACAGATGGGGCTTTCAACTCGCGCCCGGATTCACCTAAAGCGCTTCCGCATTACGATCAATGATTTGAATTCGTCGCAAAGTTAATCTTCCCTGAATCCTCCGCATCTGGGGGATTCGCTTGACATTATCTCCTAGCCCAAAGCTGAAGGTCGGTCATGGGTGGCAACAGACGACCCAACGTTATCTATTCATCGAGCAACAAAGCGCGGTCGATTGCAGGATTGCTTGTCTTGTGATGATTGGACATTATCAACAACTCAAGAAGTGAAGTCAACCTCTAAGGAACCCGAAAACTAGCAATCACTGGAAGATGATCAGAACCGCCATCCGCTCCGACAAACGACTCGATCGACTGTAGTTCACCTGTGTGCCAAACATAGTCCAATCTTTGAACTGCAAAGGGCACAATGCTACTCACTAATGTATGTCCTGTGCCTTGTCCTCGTTCTTCAAAGCTATCTTTCAACACTTTCCGCAATTCGTAATAAGTTTCAGAACTGTCCGTCATATTGCAATCACAGAGCATAATTGTCGGTAATGATTGTTCTGGGATAAACTTCTTCAGAAACTCTGTTTCTGCGGCTCTGCGAGTGTATCGATCGATGGTTTCAGACACTAACTGATTCAGCGGAATGTTATTCGGCGTAAGATGCGTGACTAGAACATTGATGCGTTGATCGCCATATCGAACAATGGCTTGTAATCCTCGCTCGATCGGTGGGAAAAGTAGTGGTTTGACAGACTCGATTGGTAAACGACTAAACAATGCAACGGTATGAAATCGATCTGCTGGATGAATCGCATAATAAGGATAAATTGGCGAAATTGCTTTTAACAAATTCGGGAGTTCTTTTGGTTGTAGCTCTTGTATTCCAACCACATCAGCATCCATCTTCTGAACCACCTGCGTAATTTTTGGATAGTCCTGATTGCTCCATAGGAGATTGAAAGTCATCACTCTAAGCAGCGTGTTTCGTCGTGCTGTTGTAGGAAAATTCAGTCTGGGTGGAAACAGCACACCAAACAATAGGCAGCCCAAAATAAGCCCTATCAGCAATCGTCTCTTTCGACTCCAGAATGCAAGCGGCAAAAGAATCACGATCGGCAAAAACAGGTAAGGCGCGAATGTATTGAGCAGTGCTAACCACCAAAAGCGATCGGAAAATAGAAGTCGCAACCCGAACCAAAATAAGAGACTACTAAGATAGCTCCAGCCTAAAATACCAATCACAGACCAAAAGAAGGCGAACATAATTGCTCGTGGTATGGAAATGTGATCGTAAATCCCACTCCTAATCTGGGTCTAGAACGTTACCCTATCTCTTTATTAATTTCTCAAGTTACGCTCTCAATTAATAAAGTTCCTGCTTTCTCCGCGAAAACGCCGCCCACTACACTCAAGCCGTTTTTTATGAAGTCGCGCTGCCGAATCTGAGAATCGCTCAAGAAATGTACAAAGCGATCGCAGAGAACAAGACAGCTTTTCATGAAGTTGTGCAACTATTCGGGTCAAATGGGAATCGGAGGCGAAATGGATATTGGGGAACCTCTACGCGATCGCGCTTTCCTCCAAATCTCGCTTCCAACATTTTCTCAACCGTACCACCGACCGTACTTAACCCAGCTTCACCCCTTCTCATTTTCATTGAAACTCTTATTCAGTCTGAGTTAGCCGAAGTCCTCCACGTTCGGATTCTCCAAGAGCTTGTTTCCCAATAGACACGGAAAAATATCGATCGAGCCGAAATCCGTCTAGGACTCTGAACCTACCCCTTTAGACGGAGAATCCTGAAAAGTTTGTTAACACTCTTTACAAATCGAAATCATCTGCGTAATATATGAAGTGTGGTTAACACCACTTTCATCATTCCTTTAACCAGTAATTATCCAACCATGACAACCACCTTACAGAGACGCGAGAGCGCAAATCTGTGGGCGCAGTTCTGCAACTGGGTCACCTCCACCGACAACCGCCTTTATGTAGGCTGGTTCGGCGTATTGATGATCCCCACATTG
>NZ_JBNXVP010000076.1:0-18450 GCF_050565645.1 Leptolyngbya sp. AN10 | reverse complement strand
GCTTTGCTGCTTGCTGTTCTCGTCATCTCTGTCTCATTTTGATCTCATTTCTGCAATCTCATTTCTGCAAATCTAGCTTCTAGTTTCGATGAAAAAATCTGTCCTATGTAATTGACATTTCACACCTACAGAATCAAGATAAGATTCCACCAACTAACGCACAACAAGCTTGCAGCACCTAATGATTCTTGGTGAAAGACCTAGCCAACTGAATCTCTCGATCAGGAGCCAGCCTCTATTATTCACACAGCTTTTTCGCGTTCGACCGTACCCCGTTTGTGTGACCCTAACATTAAGGTCATCTTTAGCCAAACAGTTTGAATCCCATAACCCTAACGTTAGGGTCACACAAACAATTTACTAATTTCTCTAAAAATTATTGCTCAATCCATCCTTCTATGAAACCTAAACCCGCTCAAAGACAGATTCGACTCGCTGTAACGAGCAATGCAGGCGGATCTGGAAAAACAACTCTTGTCACTCATCTTGCCTACGCGATCGGCGTATTAGGCTATAAAGTGACGATCATCGAACTCGACCATAACGGTTCGCTCTGTGTTTATGCAGGTGTGCAGCCTGTTTCTTCTGAGAAATCGATGGCAGCCGTTTTTAAGAAAACCTTCAAGGGTGGTTATCCACTCATTCCACTTTGGCAGAATCGGGTTCCGAACGTGACAGCAATCTTGGGCGGTGCGCCCCTCGAAGAGAGTTTCACAGATATCTATAGCGCTCCACGCAAGTACTACACATTGAAAGATCGACTGGAAGACCATCCGCTTGATGCAGATTTAGTTTTGATCGATACGCCAGCAACGCTAGAACCGATGGGGCAGGTGATGTTAGCTGCTGCAACTCACTTAATCGCTGCTGTCAAACCTGTACATAAAGACACTTGGTCGATGGCGAACTTAGTCTACTGGTATTATGAGAAGCTTGAAGAATTGCGGCTGCGTCCTCGACCTAAGATTATCGGCTGCGTCCCTTCTCATGTTGATCTGAGCAAAGCGATTCATCGCGAGATCTTAGGAGTAGATCGCCCATCTAAATCTCGATTATCTAAACCTAGCAGACGAACCAAGCGCATTGATCCAGAGGAAACTCTGCCCTACCAGCTTCAGCAGCATGGAATTGCTCAACTTTCTGGTATTCGATACTGCGATTACTATCTACACGCTGCCAAGGACGGTGTACCGCTGTACGTCAGCCGTCCTGGATGCGAGTTTGTTGAAGATTTCAAGCCGATTGTTGAAGCAGTTGTCGATTTAATGACTGAGGTGTGATATGGCAAAAGAACGAACAGGAATTGCAGTTTCATCAATGTTCAATCAGCAAACGCCAACGATCGGTAAACTGCACGATCGCATTGAAGAGCTAGAAGCAGAAATTGCATCGTTGCGTCAGAATAACCAGACGGGAGCAAATGACGAAGCGCTTCAGCAGAAGATTGATGAGTTAACAGCACGGCTTGCAGAAGATGGAGGAACGCATCGCATTTCGATTAATGTGATCAAACCAGACCCAAATCAACCGAGAACCGTTTTTCCGCCTCATGTAATTCGGGCGCGTGCGAAGAGCTTGCGGGATAAAGGGCAACTTTCTCCGGTGATTTTGACCCCGCTTGAGGATGGAACTTTCTTAATTTTTGACGGAGAACTGCGCTGGCGCTCTGCTCCAGAAGCGAGTTACAGCGAACTAGAAGCCGTTTTTCGTCGCTCATCCACTCAGGAAACCGCGATCGACCGATTTGATCAGCAACTCACCACCAGTCTTGAAGCAGAAAAGCCCCATCCTTTAGATCTTGCAAATGGGCTAGTTCGATTAATCATTCACGAATGCCCTACTTTGAGCGATCGCGTCTCTGAGATTCCAGGATTGTTGAATGCTGCGATTCAACGATTTAAGCGCACAGGCAAAATTCAAGAACTTGATATGCTTCGATACGCTGCTTTGCTCGATCAGAAAGCTTGGCTAGAGCAGAATGATTTTAGAAGTATTGAAGAACGAGCAGTCTTCGCCGTGATTCTCTCGAAGAGCCTGAATCCTGTTTCAATCAATAGTAATGTCTTTCCATTAATTGGATTAGCTGAGGATCTCCAAAATGCAGTACGAACCTGGGGAATCGAAGCCAGTAAGATTCTTGTAGTCAAGAAACTGACAGCAGAAACCCTCTCAACCGATGAGATGGTCGCTATAGAGGTTCGTCAACAGGTGATTCAACAGATCGTTAAACAGAATCTTCCTTTGAATGCAGTGAAACGGCTAGTTCAGGAAAAACTGCTAAAGCGGGATCAGTCTACTACTCCTGCTCCAACTAAAGCGGTCGAGAAGATTCAGAAACAGCTTGATGCGATCGAGGTCGATCAACTAAGCGAATCAGACCTGAAGCAAATTCAGAAGTCGTTGAAAGCACAGCTTAAGAATGTTACAGACCGACTTAAATCTCTAGAGTCAAAGTCGGCTTAGAGTCGGTTTAAATTCAGCAGCATCTTGAGTTCAAGCAGAACTCATTCTAAGTTGTCTATTGTCAGAAAATTCCTAACAACAATCGCATTAGGTTATGCTTCCTACACTTCGGGAGCGATTCAACCTGACTTCGACTTGCGCTTTGATTTGGGTGCAGTGCGGTGCGATCCGAAATATTTCTCGCTTCGGTAGCGCAACCACACTCGTAATGCTTCTGGGATTTGCTCTTTTTGCGCTTTGGTCAAGGTGTTGTACAACGCTAAGGCACGTTCTCGCTCTCCGCGACAAGCCGCATTATTGTGGGCATCCCAATAGCTTCGAGCCACGCGAATTTGCCGACAAACTTCTTTGATCAGTGCCTCTCCAGTGAGCGGTTGTTCCCCTTTTGTCATACTTCCAATACCATGCCATATGTTTAATCCTAGCCCACACCGTTAAGCATATACAGTTAGGGTCATGCCTGCTTGACGTAAGCGTTCTGCTAATATTTCACCCAAGCCAGCCGCTGGAGTAAGTACGCCTCCTCTGGTCAGACCGCCTGGTAATTCATCGAGTTGAAGTGCCAAACACAATGCGGATTCACACACAAACTTTACCGTCGCTCGATTACCAGGATCACCCTGATCTCGAATCATGCCTCGAACCTTACGTCCGTCTGCACCAATGCCGATCAGTTCACAAGAAAACCAGCCTTCATCCATCGTTTGCTCAGAGGGACCCATTCCAGGTTGGGGCAGAATTGGTTGTGCGATCGATCTAAGTTGCGGTTGTTGTAGCACGCTCATAAGCAGAACACTGCCTACTGTTACTCCTGCTGCTTTTAAACCTGCCAAGGGTTCATCGAACTTGAGATATTCCTGATAGCTAAACTCGGCTCCATAAGGAGCTTGCCATGCGTCATAGAGTGCTTGACTGCGACGCACAATGCGAGTGTTTACAGGTCCCATGAAAAAGGGAGCAATCCAGGTATTAAGATCTGAATCAAATGATGGTGCTTGCGGGTCGCGATTGCGATCGATTTCAGCTTCAGTACGGGAATTGTCTGGATTCAGCAGAAATGGATTATTCATCGCTGTGAATCCTTGTGACTCGAAGAGATTCAATGCGGATGCCAAGGTTCCACCATTGAAGCCACCTGCCATTTGATAGTAGGCGGTGACTTGACGACAATCCGTGCCGAACGTTTGTTGAAGATGTCGAACCATTAAGTAAGCACCCAGATCAGACGGAACAGAATCAAAGCCGCAACAAGGAATAATTCGCGTTCCATCGGTTGCCGCCTTTGTGTGATAGCGATCGATTAAACTTCTTACCCAAGGCGTTTCTCCGGTGATGTCTACATAGTGCGTTTTGAATCGAACACAGGCATCAACGATCGCATCACCATAACGTGCAAAGGGTCCAGCCGTCGTGAGTATCACTCGTGTTTGAGCGACGATCGTATCAATTTCCGATTGATTCTGACTATCTGCAACAAGTAGATCGACAGCAACACCCGCTTGATCTCTAACCGCTTCTAATTTTTGCCGATTTCGTCCCGCAATCGCCCACCGTACCGTTTGACTGGAAACATGACTGGCAAAATACTGCACCGTCTGTTGACCGACAAACCCACTTGCACCGTAGAGAATTACATCATAGAGACGCTCAGACATATCAGTAACACCATTCACAGAAGAGGCACACTTGTCACTCTAGCAAACGGATCACTTTATGTTTAATTCATCGGGTCTTACTGATTGAAATGCGTAGAGAGCGAGACTGCATCACCGCTCTCTACGCATTTCTTAGTTTTACTAAAACGGTCGGATAAACCGCCGATTAGAACGAACGAAGCACATACTTGATTGTCCTCTTTGTGGCAAAACTGCCATCCATGCTTTCCCCTGCCGATCAATGAGAAAATTTGGATTTTTCACATGGGCAGTCTGTGCCTGAAGCATTTCTCCAGTCGCGAATCTGGCAACAACTGACCATTCGCCAATGTTATGCACAAAGTTGTCATACAGCGCATCCGGAGCATTCGCGCTGGCGTAATCGGTGTGCTGGAACCGTTTAGCCATCCGGCAATTTAAGCCATTTTCATCTGGATCAATCACGCGCCAGCCCAAATGTCCGATCGCGTTGCTTCGGGTGTAATCCCCGTTTCGGTCAGGAATGGGGACAGCGATCGCAGCACTTCCGAAAAATATTCCCGCGATCGCGCCAATACTACTCCACCGAAAATAAGCACTCATCTTATTAGCTTTCATTGCATCCGTCATCTCTATATCTGAACCTAGCGAACTGGTTTGAAGTTGCTCGTAAATCGCGTCCAACGATCGACTTTTCCACCTGTAATGTTCAGGATGGGAATGTTCCAAGTTCTAGTTGCACGACCCGCTTCTTCATAAGACACCAGCACTGCGGTTGATTCAGATTTCCCCAGTCCGTATGCGGTTGCAATATCGCTTGCAAGGGCGCAACTGATCTGAAACTCTCCCATCTCGATCGAGCCGTTGTCTGCCCTGTATGTCCAAGTTGTTCCAGGAGAGAGCCGTCCTGATGAACACATCCAGTGTGTCACCTCAAACATTTTGGCAATGTGAACATCATAGACACGCAGGCGACCACCATAAGCAGATTTCGTAGTGTTGGTGTCTGGAACCGTCATGCTGAACTGTCCTTCACCTGTCGCAATCGTCATCGGCAGTGCTGTTGATGCCTCAACGGATTTTACAGTTGGCAGAAAGATAGTAGTCGCTGCAACACTAAGCAATAGAGATTTCCAAATTTTCATTGGTTATGTCGGTGAATGCGTTATTTCAAGCATTCCCTTCGCGATCATGGGGATCACATCAATCAGGAACGATCGCTTTTTAGTCGCCAGCAACAATGATTTCGATCCAACACTTGTTGCGATCGCTTCTACAAAATAACGGTATTTGAAAGCTTGAGTAGAGAGCTTTAGCGGTGTCTCTATGCTGCGGTATCATACCCTGCCAACTCGTCGAGCGTACAGTTCAGAGTTTGGCAGAGAATCTGCATCTCTTTCGGCGTGAGGCGTGGCACTGCATCTCCAGTTTCCCATGAGCTAATTGTTTTGTGACTTCTACCGATCGCATCAGCTATATCCTTTTGACGCAGCCCAGCTTGGCGGCGCTTCAATAGCAGCCATTGAGCGAACGTCAGAGAGGAAGGGGATACAGACAAACTCATAGCCCAGGATGTGAGAGACGTATCGTTAGAATAACTCACTTTTTGTGGAAAACGCGCATTTGTGGCGAACTGCAACGGGTTTGGGGTTGATCCACCAGATTATTCCAGTTTTTTTCTACTATTTCCGCTAAGGGCGGATCATCCTGCTAAGTCGGCAAATTTCCAAGAAAGTCGTATTCAAGAGCTTGTTTTTTTAAAGAAGATCAGTTTCAAAAGATCAATGCGATTTGATATTAGAAAAACGATCGATAAAAGTTGCTGTCTGTTTTGGCGTTGATGAAGGTGAAAAATCTGAAGCTTCAGTAATTCTTCTCACCTATTTGTAGCAATTGTTATCCTGTTAGCAGAACGGGGACATTAGGAATAGCGAATCACGGTGAGGATGTCAGCCAATGACCTTCAATAAACAGGATCTGAGCGAACGGGATATTTGTACAAAATTTATTACTCCTGCTCTAGAGCGATCGGGGTGGAATATTCTGACTCAGGTGCGTGAAGAAGTCACCTTTACACAAGGGCGCGTGATTGTGCGTGGGAAACTGGTGAGCCGAGGCGAATCGAAACGGGCGGATTACATTCTTTATCACAAGCCGAACTTGCCGATCGCGATTATCGAAGCGAAAGATAATCGGCATGGTGTGGGGGATGGAATGCAGCAGGCGCTTAAATATGCAGAGATGCTTGGTGTGCCGTTTGTGTTTAGCTCGAATGGCGATGCGTTCTTGATGCACGATCGCACTCTGGCATCCGGGCAGATTGAACAAGAACTTTTACTTGATCAGTTTCCGTCGCCGGAACAGCTTTGGCAGCAATATTGCCGTTGGAAAGGGATTGGTGTCGAGATTGAACCGATCGTGACACAGAGTTACTACTCAGATGGAACAGGCAAAGAGCCACGGTACTATCAGCGAACGGCGATCAATGCCACGATCGAAGCGATCGCGAAAGGACAGCAGCGGATTTTGCTTGTAATGGCGACGGGAACCGGGAAAACCTTCACCGCATTTCAGATTATTTGGCGATTGTGGAAGTCGAAAACCAAGCGACGAATTCTGTTTTTGGCGGATCGTAATATCTTGGTGGATCAAACTAAAACAAACGACTTCAAGCCGTTTGGAAGCGCGATGACAAAGATTACGAAGCGGCAGATTGATACGTCTTATGAGATTTATTTGTCGCTGTATCAAGCGGTTTCTGGAAGCGAGGAAACGCAGAATATTTACAAGCAGTTTTCGCCGGATTTCTTTGATTTGATTGTGGTGGATGAGTGCCATCGGGGAAGTGCAGCGGCGGATTCGGCATGGCGGGAGATTTTAGAGTATTTCACATCAGCAACACAGATCGGATTAACGGCAACGCCAAAGGAAACGAAGGAAATCTCGAATATCGATTATTTCGGTGAGCCTGTGTTTGTGTATTCACTGCGTCAGGGCATCGAAGATGGGTTTCTTGCTCCATTCAAAGTGATTCGGGTGGACTTGGATAAAGATTTGGAAGGATGGCGACCGCAGACCGGACAGATTGATAAATATGGACGAACGATCGAGGCGCGGGACTATAACGTGCAGGATTACGATCGCACGTTGGTGTTAGAAAAACGAACCGAACGAGTCGCTGAACGAATCGCGCAGTTTCTCCGCGAGAGTGGCGATCGGTATGCCAAGACGATCGTGTTTTGTGAAGACATTGATCACGCAGAACGGATGCGACGGGCGTTGGTGAATCAGAGCGCGGATTTGGTGGCAGAAAATCGCAAATACATTATGCGGATTACCGGCGACGATCGAGAAGGTAAATTAGAACTCGATAATTTTATTGATCCTGAGAGTCGTTATCCGGTGATTGCAACCACTTCCAAACTGATGACGACAGGTGTTGATGCCAAGACTTGTAAGCTGATTGTGCTGGATCAGCGGATTCAGTCGATGACCGAGTTTAAGCAAATCATCGGGCGCGGTACTCGAATCGATGAGGATCACGGCAAGCTGTTTTTCACGATTATCGATTTTCGCAAAGCGACAGAACTCTTTCGCGATGATGAGTTTGATAGTCCGCCTGTGCAGATTTATCAGCCCGAAGGTGATCAGCCAATGCTACCGCCAGAAGACGAGGAAATCGGAGAGCCAGAAGAAGTCGTAATTTTGGACGAAGGGCGGCAGGGGCGGCGCAGAAAATATTATGTGCAGGATGTCGAAGTCGAAGTAATTGCGGAACGGGTTGAGTATTACGGTCCCGGTGGTGTACTGGTGACAGAATCGCTCAAGGATTTCACCCGGAAAACGGTAACGCGATCGTTTGCGTCACTGGATGCGTTTTTGACGCGATGGAATAAGACCGACCAGAAACAAGCGATCGTACAAGAACTGCGATCGCAAGGGATTTTACTCGAAGCCCTAGCAGAAGAAGTCGGGCAGGATTTCGATCCGTTTGATCTGATTTGTCATGTGGCGTTTGATCAGCCGCCTCTAAGTCGTCGAGAACGGGCGGAACAGGTTCGCAAACGCGATTACTTTAGTCGATATAGCGATCGCGCTCGGATCGTTCTCGATGCGCTGTTGGATAAATATGCGGATGGGGGCGTGAGTGCGATCGAAGATTTGAGCGTGTTGAAGGTGCAGCCGATTAATCAATTAGGAACGCCGCTAGAGATTATCAAACTGTTTGGCAGCAAGCAGGATTATCTCAAAGCATTGAGTGAGCTTCAGGCGGAATTATATCGTCAGGCTTAAAGATAGATTGTGAGGAGCAGAAACGTAGTATAAATAACGCTTGAGTTTCTCCCAGGCAATAGGCGATGGCGATCAGCACGACGGTTAAGGCGATTCAGGACATCATGCGAAAAGATGCAGGTGTCGATGGCGATGCTCAACGGATCAGTCAATTGGTCTGGATGCTGTTTCTGAAGATCTTTGACGATCGAGAACAAGAATATGAACTCGAAGACGATTATCGATCGCCCATTCCAGAGCCGTTACGCTGGCGCAATTGGGCAGCCGATAAAGAAGGAATTACCGGAGAGCCGCTGCTGGAATTTGTTGATCAAAAGCTGTTTAGAACGCTGAAGCAACTCGCTCAGGAGGCAGGCGCAGATTTACGGGCGAAGATGGTCGGCGATGTGTTTGAAGATGCCTACAACTACATGAAAAATGGCACGCTTCTGAGACAGGTGATCAACAAGATTAATGAGATTGACTTTAACGACTCGAAGGATAAGCACCTGTTTGGAGACATCTACGAGAAGATTTTGCGGGACTTGCAGAACGCTGGAAACGCGGGCGAGTATTACACACCGAGAGCGGTCACGCAATTCATGGTGGAAATGGTTGATCCACAACTGCATGAGCGAGTGCTCGATCCAGCTTGTGGAACGGGTGGCTTTTTGGTGTGCGCGTTAGAGCAGATGCGGAAATTGGTACAAACGGGGGCAGATGAGCGCAAACTGCAACGATCGATCGCAGGAGTCGAGAAAAAACCATTGCCGCATTTGTTGTGTATGACAAATCTGTTGCTGCATGGGGTCGATATTCCTCCAGTGCGGCATGATAATACACTGGCGCGACCGCTGCGGGATTATGCGCCGAAAGAGCGGGTTGATGTGATTTTGACCAATCCGCCATTTGGAGGCATCGAAGAGGATGGAATCGAGGCGAATTTTCCGGCAACCTTGAGAACGCGGGAAACGGCGGATTTGTTTTTGGTGTTGATTATGAACTTGTTGCGCGATGGGGGACGAGCCGCGATCGTGCTGCCGGATGGCACATTGTTTGGGGAAGGGGTGAAGACGCGGATTAAAGAGAAACTGCTGGAAGAATGCAATTTACATACGATCGTGCGGTTGCCGAATGGGGTGTTTAATCCGTATACCTCGATTAAAACGAATCTGTTATTTTTCACTAAAGGCGACCCGACCCAAGAGATTTGGTATTACGAGCATCCTTATCCAGCGGGATATAAGTCGTACTCGAAAACGAAGCCGATTCGGATCGAGGAGTTTGAGCCAGAAAAGGCTTGGTGGAACGATCGAGTCGAGAATGAATTTGCGTGGCGAGTGTCGATCGAGCAAATTCGGGCGAACAACTACAACTTGGATATCAAGAATCCACATCAGCCGGATGCAGAACAGGGCGATTTAGATGAGATGCTGCGGGAGAATGATTTGCTGTCTGCGGCAGTGCAAGAGACGCGGGACAAGTTGAAGCGGGAATTGATGTTGGCATTGGGTGAAGGGGAGCGCTGAACGGATGCCTGTGGTGTATGTGATTGGTGGGGCGAATGGGTCGGGGAAGACGACTTCCGCGCTGACGATTTTGCCAGCGTTGGGGGTGATTGAGTTTGTGAATGCGGATGCAATTGCGTCGGGGCTGTCTCCGCTCAATCCTGAGTCGATGGCGATTCAAGCAGGGCGATTAATGCTGGAACGGTTGAATGAGTTATCAGCAGCGGGGGCGGATTTTGCGTTTGAAACGACTTTAGCGGCTCGGACTTTTGCGCCATTTCTACGATCGTGTAAAGACAAAGGCTATCAAGTTAGTCTTCTGCATTTCTGGTTGCCGAGTGCAGATTTGGCTGTGGAACGGGTGGCGCAACGGGTGGCGAGTGGAGGACATTCGATTCCAGAAGACGTAATTCGGAGACGATACGATCGAGGACGAATCAATCTGATTGAGTTGTATTTGCCCTTATGCGATTTTTGGCAGGTTCTCGATAATGCAGAACCAGGATATCGATTGATTGCTGAAAAAGTGATTGGACAGTCTTTTGATATTTATGATCAAGAAACTTGGAATCAGATCACGAGGGGAATATATGACTGAGGATGAGAGTCGGGCAATTAATCAGAAGATTCGTGACGGGGTGAAGGTGGCGATCGCACAAGCGATCGAGCGGCATCGACGGTTAGGAGAATCGATCGCGGTTTGGCGAGATGGAAAGGTGGTGATTTTGGAAGCGGATCAGATTCCACCCTTGCAACCAGAGTCAAAGGAGATGAAGTGATGAAAACTCAAACATCAATAGAAGTAGAAAAGATTTTGCAGGTTCAGAGAGACAAGATTCTGGAGGTTGCAGAACGGCATGGAGCGAGGAATGTTCGGGTGTTTGGCTCTGTTGTGCGTGGAGAAGCGATCGCAGAAAGTGATATCGATTTGTTAGTGGATTTGGGTGAGACGTTGAGTGCTTGGTTTCCGATGGGATTGATTCATGAATTGGAAGCATTGTTGAATCGCAAAGTGGATGTAGTGACAGAGAAAACGTTGCATCCTTTGATTCGCGATCGAGTGTTACAGGAAGCGAAGCCACTATGAAGAATAGCCGAGTTTATCTGATTCACATTCGAGACTGCATTGATAAGGTCGAAGCTTATACGGCAGAGGGAAAAGTGGCATTTTTGGCAGATGCAAAGACACAAGATGCAGTGATTCGTAATTTAGAGATCATCGGTGAGTCTACACAGAGGTTGCCAGATGAGTGGAAAGTAGCACACCCGGAAATAGAATGGCGCAGAATTGTAGACTTTAGAAATTTTTTAGCGCATCAATATCTCGATGTTGATCTTGATATTGTTTGGAACGTGGTTGAGAATTACTTGCCAGAGTTGAAGACGGTGATTGAGTTGATTTCGCAGGAGTTTTGGGACGGATGAGTGTAGTGGCGTTTTTTGAGAGTTTTAGGGTGCTGGCGGATGCGTCCAGTGGAGTGCAGAAGTTGCGGGAGTTGATTTTGCAGTTAGCTGTTCAGGGAAAGCTGGTTTCGCAAAATCCAGAAGATGAACCAGCGAAAGTTTTATTAGAGAATGTACAGGCTGAGAAGCAACATCTAACTAAAATTGGAGCGATTACTAAATCTAGACCTTTACTGCCTCTGGATTTTACTGAAATACCTTATGAAGTACCAAAAAACTGGCTATGGGTAAGATTTGGAGAAATTGTTACCAGTATTGAAGCAGGAACTAGCCCTCTGTGTGAAAAGCGTCCGAAAGATAATCATGAATGGGGTGTTCTGAAAATTAGTGCAGTCTCATGGGACAGATTTGATCCACATCAGAACAAGGCTTTGCCATCAAATATTGAGCCGAGACTAGAGTACGAAGTGAAGCTAGGCGACTTTCTAATGTCTAGAGCAAACACTAGCCAATTAGTAGGGAAAAGTGTTGTTGTTGAGAGTACTTCAACTCGTTTACTAATTAGCGATAAGACTCTTCGCGTTAATTTCTCAAAACTGCTGAATAAAAGATTTTTCAATCTGTACAACAACAGTATCTCAGCAAGAGAATATTATGCGAAGCAAGGAACGGGTACGAGTGACTCGATGAAGAATATTACACGCGATCAGATTCGCTGCTTACCTACTCCCTTACCGCCAATCGAAGAGCAAAAGCGAATTGTTAACAAAGTAGACCAACTGATGAAGCTCTGTGATGAGTTAGATCAACGACAAAAACAAAGTCGATCGCACACCGTTCAACTCAACGATCGCGCTCTTGCTCATCTGCTTGCTGCTGAAGATGCCGATGAATTCGCGTATTACTGGGGGAAAATTCTCGATCGCTTCGATTCGCTCTACAGTCTTCTTGAGAATGTTGGGGCACTTCGTCGATCGATCTTACAGTTAGCAGTACAAGGAAAGCTTGTTTCTCAAGATTTTGATGACGAGCCAGCCTCGATATTAGTTGAGAGAGTGCTACTTGAGAAGAAACGGCTATCTGATGAAGGTAAGCTCAAGAAATTAGTTCCTCAACCAGCAATTGAACCAGAAGAAATATTATTTAATTCACCTACGGGATGGGCTTGGGCACGATTTGGCGAAATTTCAGAGCTTGCTAGTGGTGTTACTAAGGGAAGAAAACTAATAGGTAGAGAAACTGCATTTTATCCTTACCTCAGAGTTGCCAATGTTCAGCGCGGATTTTTGGATCTGATAACTATCAAAGAAATCGAAATTCCTGTAGAAGAGCTAGAAAAGTATCGCTTGCAGAAAGGTGACGTACTATTAACCGAAGGAGGAGATTGGGATAAGTTAGGTAGGTCAGCAATTTGGCGAGATGAGATAAGTGATTGTATTCATCAGAATCATGTATTTCGAGCAAGATTCTTTAACAGTGGTATATCTCCAGAATGGGCTGTATTGTTCACTAACTCACCGATTGGTAGACAATACTTCGAGACAGCAGCGAAAAAAACAACTAATCTTGCATCCATCAATATGACACAACTCCGCAATTGTCCTTTCCCAGTACCGCCAGCCAAAGAACAGAAACGCATTATCGGTAGAGTTCACCAGTTGATGATGCTTTGCGATGAGTTGGAAGAGAAACTGAGAACATCGAGTCAGGCTGAAGATCGCTTAACGTCGATCGCGATTCACAACATTCTGAATGCAGGTTAATGATCTGATGAGAACCAAATGAACAATCGTCGCTAAAGCGGAAATCAAATTTCTTGTGTAATATGATTGTTATTTTGGAATTTATTACACAAGAACTCAGTTAGCGCTCATCTTGCTTACAGGCTCGATCGCACTTCAGCATAGTCCTTTGTTTGATGTCGATCGCTTCTCCAATCAGTTCCAAAAGTTTCTTGTGTAATAAAGGGAGAAATAATAGCTTTTTTACACAAGAAAACGCTTCGACAAATTAGACAGTTCTATGGCTGTCGATCGCTATTCCACACCAGCATCCGGCTCTAATTTCTCAACCTCGGAAGCGATCGCTTCGATTTGTTGTTGTAAATCCTCGATCGATGGAAGCTGTGTCTTAAACTTATCTGGTAGTGCAGCCGTCGTCCGGTACGTCGAAACGCTAATCGGTTGCGTCATTCCCCGCAGCGCATACTCAACCACAGACTTCTTCTTAGAACGACACAAAATAATCCCGATCGTCGGCTGATCATGCGGACGACGCAGCTTATCATCAATCACATTCACATAGAAATTAATCTGTCCAGAATACTCTGGCTTAAAATCAGTCGTTTTCAGTTCAATCACCACAAAGCAACTCAATCCCAGGTGATAAAACAACAAATCCGCAAAAAATTCATCCCCCTCTACCTCAAGTCGATATTGACTTCCCACAAACGCAAAGCCCACCCCAAGCTCAAGTAAAAACTTCTGAATATGTTCGAGCAGGGCACGCTCCAAATCTCGCTCAAGCGTTTTCTCGTGCAGATTCAGAAAATCCAGATTGTACTCAGACTTCAACAAACTCTGAGCCAGTTCAGATTGAGGCGCAGGCAAGACCGCCTCAAAATTCGTAATTGCACCCCCCTGGCGACTAAAAAGATCAGTATCAATCTGATGAACCAGAACACTCCGGCTCCAGCTATTCTCGATGGTCTTTTGAATGTACCAAACCCGCTGAGTCGGGTCTTTCACCTTATCGAGAATCGCGCAGTTATGCTTCCAAGGAATTTGTCCACCAAGCTGGTGGATAATTTGCTCATCCGGATAAGCCTCAGCAAACGCCCTCATATACGTCAAATTCGTGCGTGAGAACCCCGTCATCCCTGGAAATTCCAAGCGCAAATCCTTCGCTAGCCGTTCGATCACTTTAGTCCCCCAACCTTCTTGCCGCTGCCGCATGAGAATCTCTTGCCCAATTTGCCAATAGAGCAGCACCAATTCCTGATTCACTGCCAGCGCCGCCTTTACCTGAGTCGCTCGAATTCTTTCCTTCAGATTGCGGAAAAACTCATCATAGTTATCCGAGAAAAGCGAGGTTTGCTGAGACATGATGGCAAATGTTCGATCGTGGGTTAATCACAGAATTCTAAAAAGTGGTAGGAATGCTCTCAATCGTTCTGCCACGGTGGGCGCTTTCCAATGTATTTATTCTTTGTTCTTCCCTGCTCATGCCAGTACGCATACCAGTATGGTCCATGTCCAACTTCTGAGATTTCACCCTCCATACAGGGGCAACTTATCTTACCGCATCGCCGTTTCTGCAATACATAAGTTTTACCTTGATAGTTGCGCGTCTCAATGCTGTTTTCAGCAACATCAGCCGCAATCATTGTATTTTCCTGTAATCGCTTGCCCAACCATCTGTAGAGTTGCTGCTGTTCATCTGGAGTGAGGCGATTAATAGAAGCTTGAAGAGAAGCGATCGACGATCGACGCGGCATGATGTCTTGTGTAATTCTTAGTTTTATTCTATCTGTCATTACACAAGAAAATGCACTAAAAACAAGTAGTTCAAACGCACCTCTAAGGCTTATCCTGCTTGAAATGTAGCGCTAGGGCTATTTCATCTTCTTGTGTAATGGCGGTCTATTACACAAGAAATTTTACTCTCCGCCCTCAATGATTTTGCGAAAACTGCGCTGAACTACTAAAATCCGAGTGACATTGAGATCGAACAGTACCAATCGCATTGCTACAAGTCCTTCGCCAATTCTCATGCCTAGAAAATCCACAAAGCGAACCACAGAAACGGATACTCACGCAAATCAGGTCACTCCTGCCAAACCCAAGGTGACTCCTACTCAGCCAGCCGATTCTAAGCCTGTCAAACAGCCCCGTAAACGCTCCCGCACTGTTCCCCGCCCAGCGACAAGTTCTGATCTCTTTCCTGGAGAGTCGATTCACCGTATGGCATCGAGTCGGCTCATTTGGGAAGGAGCAAACATCCTGACACAGCGCAAAGACTTGCAATGGGCAGATTCAGAAGATGGACTGTGCTACGAAAGCCTGATTGCTAAAGGAAAAGGATTTTTATCGTTCTGGCTTACACAAGATTTGTTCTCGAAGTATCCATCGGTTCTCGAAAGTGAAGCTGCGCTTGCCTTGATCGAACAGTTCGATATTCGTGCTGCCTGTATGCACTTGATTTATTCAGCCCACGCGACCCAGCTCGATCGACCGTGGGAGCAGCAGTTTGTTTTAAACGATCGTCAATTAGAACGGTATCTCGGACTTGATAAAAACAAGAATCTCAACCGCCAAGAAAAGCTGCAATTGATGTTGGAGTTAGCAAAACAACCTTGCCATCTCCTCGTATATGTTTCATATCCCGACCAGGGGCGAATTCAGAGTTTTACAGTGAGTCGCACCTGGCTTTGGGAGATTGCAGAACCGATGCTGCACTTTCAGGAGTGTTTACAGGATGAGTCCGGCGATCATGTCGGAGAACAAATGCTAGTCGGCTTTACCCTTAGTATTCGCTGTGGCAACTGGGCGAAGTACTTCCTAAATGAAGAAATGCGGCGGAATCGCGAGGGATATTACGAATACGGCATTTTGTCGCAGCAGATTCTACAAGACCTCATGAGTACTTGGCATCACTACGAGGGTGCTGCACGATTGATGACTTGGTTACTGTTCAAAACCAAGATCAATCGCCATAGTCCAATGACTGTAGAAGCATTGATGAAGGTCGCGTTTGGCGAAAAAACTCTACAACTTGCAAAGTCCAATTACCGCGATCGTGCAAAAGTTGTGCGATCGTGGCTCACTTCGCTCAAGGTGTTGATCGAGAAAGGTTGGAAGATTACTCGCGATGTCGAGACTTATCCGATTCAGTACTGGATAGACACGTCTGAATCAGGGCTACTTGCTCAAATTCCAGACGATCCAGAGCAAGCCGCAGCATTTTGGGCAAAAGATGCCACCCAAGAAGCCGGAGCGCGTCTAACCGACAAAACAAAGCGAATGCGAGGTCAGTTCGATCAGCTTCTAGCTAGTAAAGTTTGGATTCAACCGCCTGAAGTCGTTGCAGAGAAATTAGATGAAATCGACGAGGCACGAAGACTTTATTCCAAAGTGGAACCGAAGCGACGCGCTCTCAACGTAGCCTCTAGCGATGCTCCACAGTCGTCGATCGAGAAGCCGCCTTTACTTGCGATCGAGTCAGGAATGCAACTCAAGCAGCTTCGTCTGGCGAAAGGTATGACTCAAGTTGAGTTAGCTGATGCGATGGAACGAACAGAAAGTTGGGTCAAGATGATCGAAGCTGGAAAGCGAAAAATTCAGCCGAAGTACCAGGAAAAACTGATTCGATTGCTCAGTTAAGGGTCACAGCTTTCGACAGTTTCCCTTTACCCTAGATGAACGTCACAAGCGCTAGGGTCACAGTCTACAGCGATTCCCCGTTACCCTAGATGAACGTCACATCGCCAAGCTTTAAATAAAGCCCTTTTACCCCGAATGAACGTCACTAAGCGTAACGTCACAATTTTCCCAAATAGTTCCTTTTACCCTAAATGAACGTCACAAAAACGAAGCTGATTTACACGGTTCGCACCCGTCGTACTTTGTTCTTCAACCTTGGATGAACGTCACAAATGTAGCCATAGATTTGCGCTCACCTTCGATAAACGTCACAGCGATCGCACATCAAAGAAGCGTTTTCAGGGTCACACCCTTGAGAAAAATCTCTTTCAGCTTAGATGAAAGTCACAGATCTAACGGTTTTTACTCCCGCACTATAAATGAAGGTCACTCGATTTCAGCGCAAAACGCCGTTCACCTTGGATAACAACACCGTTCACCCTAGATAAAGAGTCTCGTTAGGTTAGATGAACGTCACTTTGAAAAGCTGTAAACCATTGTGTAGCTTGCATTTCAGTGAGGGTCACGGTGCTGATCATCTTGATCAGATTGATCGCTCAAGGTCACAACTCGAAGTCACTCAGCCTTGATAGGGTTTGGTCGCTAACAGAGCGAACTACACCGATCGGGTTTGAATGTCACAATTCGCAACTAACCTTTTCTCACCTCAAATCGATCAACTGCCTGAAGATGACTTTCTGGCACTGTTCCCACATCGTTATGACTTTATTTGGGCAGAACATACCCATCCACAGGAAACGGTTGAGTGGCAGACCGAGCGCCGCTATCCGCTCAGCGATCGACAGATTAATCAAGGCTCTTATCTATACGGTGTCCGCTTCGGCTCTAAAACAAGCTACGGGTTGCTAGATATCGACAGAGAAAGCCTATATCACCCACGGCACGACCCCTTTGCAATCCAGCGCATCACGGAAGCGTTAGAGCCGCTGAATCTTGTCAGTTACGTTGTTTGCACATCGAGCTACAGCAGTGGGTTACATCTTTACCTTCCTTTTGAGGAGCCTCAAAGCTCTTGGCAAGTCTCGATCGCGATTACAACTCTGCTAGAAAATGCAGGATTCAAACTTACACCCGGGCAGCTTGAAGTTTTCCCGAATCCCAAACCTTACCGGAATGATCAATCATTTAGTCTTTTCAATGCTCATCGACTGCCGCTGCAAATTGGTTCATATCTGCTCAATCAAGATTTTCAGCCCATCTGGAGCAGTCGAAGCACATTCGTACAGCATTGGAATCAAGTGCGATCGCGAAATACACTAAATACCCAAACAATCAAACAAGTTCTAAAACAGTTTAAGCGTCGTTCTTTTTGTCTCTCTGGTAAAGCAGATAAATATCTCAATGATCTGAACGCGGAAATTGAGATTGGCTGGACAGGATTTGGGCAGACAAATCGATTGCTTGGTCGGATTGCAATGCGATCGTATGTGTTTCATCATGTGATTTCGGGTGGGAATCCATTAACTGGATCATTGCTTGTTCATGAGATTGTACGGGTTGCTCGATCGCTTCCAGGCTACACCGATTGGTGTCGGCATCAGCATGAAATTGAACATCGAGCCGAAGAATGGGCGAGATGTATTGAATCAAGCCACTATTTCCATTACGGAGATCAGAAAGGAAAATTTAAGGCAAAGTCTGAGGAGTTAGAGAGTGCGATCGATCAGTCTCCATCATGGAATCAACAACAATTGGAATCTGCACGAGATCGAATTAGAAGTGCGATCG
>NZ_JBNXVP010000075.1:0-18892 GCF_050565645.1 Leptolyngbya sp. AN10 | reverse complement strand
GGCTTTGAATTACATCGAACACGGCGACAACCGAATCAATGGCAATTGGCGATCGCATAAATAAAAGGATGCAGATTCAGAGAAGTCTGTGATCCAGTTTTTACAGAATGACTTTTTCAGCAAGCCCAAATTAGCGAGTCGAGTTAATCGTAACTTAGGGTTCAAGACGGGGAAGAAGTACACCACGTTCTTTACTCTGTAAAACCTGATGACACAATTGCTGGCTCAAAGTGGTATCGTTTCGTAAAGACTAAGCTTGCCTAGTTTAATAAGTTCAATAAGAGTTCTAATAATGGATAGACTGATCAGTGTCTCTATATAATTCCTACTCTTCAGAGTTGTATTGCTATGCTACAAAGACTGTATGTACATAACTTCAGATGCCTAGAAAACTTTGAACTCTCATTGAAAAACATATCATCGGCACTTTTAGTGGGTAAGAATGGTGTAGGTAAATCTACAATTGCGAAGGTCTTGGAGATTTTTCAGCATATCAGTCGAGGTATCAATCGATTGCGTGTGCTTGAAGACCGTAAACTGATTGGACCAAAAGATTTTGCTCTTGGGCGGGCTGATGTGCCAATGCGATTTGAAATAGAAGTACTGCTGCAAGAAAAGTTATACAGATATGATCTTGCACTGGAGTTACCAAAAGGATTTCGAGAGCTTCGGGTATTAGAAGAACAACTTCTAGTCTCAGGAAAAACTGTGTACTCTCGACAGGAAGCGCAAGTGACCCTAGATGCACGCAATCCTGGCGCACAGTTTTTAGTAGATTGGCATCTTGTTGCGCTTCCAGTGATTCAAGAGCGTAACGAGAATGATCCACTGCACATATTTAAGACTTGGTTGGCGCGTATGATTATTTTAGACCCGATTCCGAGTCGGATATCTGGAGAGTCCTATGCAGAAACATTAGAGCCAGAGCGGGATGGTTCCAATTTTGGAGAATGGTTTTCTGGGTTACTTAGTCGCTATCCCGCTGCATATAGAGAGATTGATCAGTATCTTCGAGAAGTGATGCCCGATCTGAGCGATGTGCAAAACGAATTGATCGGCAAGGACTTCAAAAGCATGGTTGTTCGATTTGAGAAGAATAATACATTCCTCAGCCTCGACTTTCAGGACTTATCAGATGGTGAAAAGTGCTTCTTTATTTGTGCTGTTGTCATAGCTGCAAATAAGTATTATGGACCTCTCTTCTGTTTTTGGGATGAGCCTGATAATTACCTTTCTCTATCAGAAGTGAGAAGTTTTATTGAGGCACTGCGACGCTCGTTTAAGTTGCAAGGGCAAATTTTATCTACGTCGCATAACGAAGAGGCGATTCGTACATTTTCTGATGAAAATACTTTTATTCTTGATCGAAAAAGTCATCTAGAACCAACTTTAGTCAGACTTCTCAATGATGTCCCTGTCGAAGGCGATCTCATTGAAAATTTGATTCTGGGTGATGTCGAATTATGAGCATTAATCGGAGTCAGCCGCATCTCTTGGTGCTACCCGAAGATGATGCAAATAGACAAATTGCGAATGGATTTATTCTCTATTTTAATAATTGTCCCATTCAAATCCTGCCAGTGGCAGGCGGTTGGAGAAAAACCATAGAAAAGCTCAGGAACATTTATGTCAGTAAGATGCGGAAGTATTCAACTTGTACGATTGTCCTGATAATTGATTTCGATGAAGAAAGAACTCGATTAGAGTATGTGACTCAGCAAATACCTGATGATTTAAGAGATAGAGTGTTTGTTTTAGGAGTATGGTCTGAGCCAGAAAAGCTAGGAAGGGATGCTAAAAAAAGTTTTGAGAAGATTGGAGACTCTCTAGCGAATGATTGCGCTAATGATACTGAAACCATGTGGGCGCATGAACTTCTCAAGCACAATAAGCCTGAGTTGCTACGAATGATCGCTTCTGTCAAGCCCTTTCTCTTTCCAGCATGAAGACACGGTTTTTCTAAAATGGAAAGCATCGCTTAACTCTGTGCTTGCAGTAATTGAACGGCTCCCGCAAAATCAGTTTTAGCCATTAGAATGCAGCGTTTTAGAAGATTAATGTCTAAGTCTTCTAATCCTGGGAGTTCGCTTCGATCGATTTGTTCATATCCGCGATCGCATAAATGATGCAGCGTCAAACTTCCATCTTTCCAAAACCACACTTCAGGAACACCTAGCGCTTGATAGCGGGTAAGTTTATTCACATTTCCACTGGTAAAAACACTTCGAGCGAGAAATCAAATCACAAAAATAATGGCGAGAATCAGGTACTCCCAATCCTCGCCACAGCGCTTTTAATCTAGATTTTTCTACAGATCGTTTTCGCCCAATTCTCGCGCCATGTGGTCAAATGGCTGATCCAAGAAGCGAGTATCTGAAATACCAGCCGCCGACACTTGCGACTTCACAATGTCCTTCATGATCTGAATGCCGCGAACAGTCGGACCGCAAGGAACACCCAAAGAGTTGTAAGTTTCGCGCAATCCTTCCAACACGCGCTCATCCAAGACATCGTTATCACCCGCGACCAGCGCATAAGTCGCATAGCGCAAGTAATAGTCCATATCGCGCAAACAAGCCGCATAGCGACGAGTCGTATAAGCGTTTCCGCCGGGGCGAATCAACTCAGGATTTTCTTCAAATAATTGAGACCCTGCTTGGCGTACAATTCCAGCCGCATCCGAATTGATGATTGCAGCCGCCTGAATGCGAGCCATTCCGGTATCAAAATAGGATTTTAGGCTGTCGATCGCGTTTCGATCTAAATACCGCCCTGTAATGTCGTAGTTTCTAATCAGGCTTGTCACTGCGTCCCGCATGAAAGTCTTCTCCCAAAATTTGGCTCAATTTGAGTTTTGCCGAATTCCCACACACAGCAAGCTAATTGGAATTCGTACCGTTAAAAGTTTCAAGCTCATTTTACCACGATGGTTTGAGCCTAATTTGAACCGTACCTTGGCGGCTGATACCAAATGAGACGATCGTTACAATTTTTAATTCACTTATCACATACTGAAATTCTTATCGGTAACATTTGTCATGCTTAATCAATACTTAATTCTGCTGAACTGATCGCATTCTGTAGCCTGAGATACAAAACTGCGCGAACCCTGTTCATACCATGATTCAGGACAGATTATGGTGAGCGATCGACCTGTGCAATTCAGGATCAATCCCAACCTGATCAGGCGCTCAACGTTGAGCAAGTTACGCGACTTACTAGGAGTACTTCATGGCGACCCCACAAGAGATCTTGGCAAAGATCAATGATGAAGGGATTGAGTTGATCGATCTCAAATTCATCGATACGCCGGGAATTTGGCAACATCTCACCCTGCACAGAAGCCAAATTGACGAGAGCAGCTTTACCGATGGCGTTCCATTTGATGGATCAAGTATTCGGGGTTGGAAATCGATCAATGAGTCGGATATGTCAATGGTTCCTGATCCGGATACGGCTTGGATCGATCCGTTCATGGAACACAAAACGCTGAGTATGATTTGCTCGATTAAAGAGCCGCGTACTGGTCAGCCTTACAGCCGCGATCCTCGATCGATTGCTCAAAAAGCGATCGACTACCTGCAATCGACAGGTTTGGGTGACACCGCATTTTTCGGTCCTGAAGCTGAGTTCTTCATTTTCGATGATGTTCGCTACGACCAAAACCAGCACGAAGGCTACTACCACGTAGACAGCGCAGAAGGCATTTGGAACTCTGGTCGCCAAGAACCGGGTGGAAACTTGGGATACAAGCCCCGGAATAAAGAAGGCTACTTCCCCGTAGCACCGACCGACACCTCGCAAGATATGCGATCGGAAATGCTCTTAACGATGGCGAAGTGCGGAGTGCCGATCGAGAAGCATCACCATGAAGTGGCAACAGGCGGACAGTGCGAACTCGGTTTCCGGTTTGGAACGCTGGTGCAAGCGGCTGACTGGTTGATGACTTACAAGTATGTGATCAAAAATGTAGGTCGCAAATACGGCAAGTCGATCACCTTTATGCCGAAGCCTGTCTTTGGTGACAACGGTTCTGGAATGCACTGTCACCAGTCGATTTGGAACAACGGTCAACCGACCTTTGCAGGTGACGGATACGCTGGATTGAGCCAAAACGCACTCTGGTACATTGGTGGAATTCTGAAACACGCTCCTTCACTGTTGGCGTTCACTAACCCGACTACGAATTCCTATAAGCGCTTGGTTCCTGGCTTTGAAGCTCCGGTGAACTTGGCATATTCGCAAGGAAACCGATCGGCATCTGTCCGAATTCCGCTGTCTGGAACGAACCCGAAAGCAAAACGCTTAGAGTTCCGTTGTCCGGACGCGACCTCGAACCCGTACTTGGCATTCGCAGCAATGCTTTGTGCTGGTATCGACGGAATCAAGAACCAGATCGATCCAGGTTCGCCGTTGGATGTGGATATCTATGAACTCAGCCCTGAAGAATTGGCGAAAGTTCCTTCTACTCCTGGATCTTTGGCAGAAGCATTGAAGAACTTGGAAACCGATCACGATTACCTGACTACAGGTGGCGTGTTCACTGAGGACTTCATCGAAAGCTGGATTAGCTACAAGCTCGATCGAGAAGTGATTCCGATGAGCATTCGTCCTCACCCGTATGAGTTCATGCTCTACTACGATTGCTAATTCGATCTAAGTTCTGAGAAGCGATCGGGCTGGTTGGCTCGATCGCTTTTTCGTAGCTTAATTTGGATTTTGAACGTCTACAGAATTTCACTTCAAATTCGTTAGTTCAAAGACGCAACTCACTGATAAGAATTCGTTACACTTATTCATAGTCGTAGATTGCTTTGCACACTCACCATGCCCGATACATTAACAAAGCTGGCATATCAAACCGTTCAGCAAGGAAAAAGCTATTTTGGATTGGTGCATAAAGCCGTCAGTACTCAACTGCTGAATATGGTTGCACCTGCCCCCGCTGAAACCAAACCGAAACCACAGCCGCTTTCAATGGCACTGATTCAGACCATTCAGAAGCGGATGGATGCGATTCTCGAAACCGATTGGCAAGATGTCGAAAAAGGCGTTTATCCAGCAAGTCTCTTGTTTGATAACCCTTGGGATGAATTCTTCCGGTACTATCCTGCTGTTTGGCTCGATATGCCGGAGATGTGGCAGCGCGTGAATGAGAAGCGTTACCAAGATTTTGCTCCGGGTGTTGAGACGCAAGGTTTACCGAGCTATTACACTCAGAATTTTCATCATCAGACCAATGGGTATCTGAGTGATGAGTCTGCGAATTTGTATGATTTGCAGGTTGAACTTTTGTTTAATGGAACGGCTGACCCGATGCGGCGACGGGTATTGGCTCCTTTGAAAGAAGGCTTACAAGCGTTTAGTGATGTGCCTGCGAATCAAATCAAGATTCTGGATGTCGCTTGTGGAACAGGTCGCACTCTGAGAAATATTCGCGGAACGTTGCCGAAGGCTTCGCTGTATGGGGTGGATCTGTCGGCGGCTTATTTGAGAAAGGCGAATCAATTGCTGTCTCAAATTCCGGGAACGTTGCCACAGTTAGTACAAGGAAATGGCGAAGAGTTGCCGTTCTTGGATAACTATTTCCATGCGGTGACGAGCGTGTTCTTATTCCATGAGTTGCCACCTCAAGCGCGTCAGAATGTGATTAACGAAGCGTTCCGAGTGGTGAAACCGGGTGGAACCTTTATCATTTGCGATTCGATTCAGATGAGCGATTCACCGGAATTGTCGATCGCAATGGAGAACTTCCCCGAAATTTTCCACGAGCCATACTATCGTCATTACACAACAGACGATTTAACTAAGCGTCTAACAGATGCTGGTTTTAGTGAAGTTTCCGAGCAGGTTCACTTTATGAGCAAGTATCTGATCGCGAAAAAGCCGATCGCTGTTCCACAAGAACCTGAAAAGGTTGCCACTGGAATCGCGATCGACTAAAACACCAAACCTAGAATGATTCCTAACCCTCCAAATTTCAGGAGGGTTTTTTATTGAAGTCCTCACACCAAATTCTTCTATCGAGGAATCAATCGTTGTCGTCCACCGATTCCCGGATTGAACAATGCAGCAAGCTCCGACTCAGGTAATTGATCGAGCCAGTCCTCGATTTCCGATTCGGTCACACTGTAACCGCGATCGTTTGCTAATTCGACTAAGGCTTGTGGATCGCTTGAAGCTTGTAACCGATTCTGAAGAACGTGATCTTTTTGTACAGCTTTAAAGAATGCAGCGGCATGATGTTGCGACATAACAAACTTCCTCGCAAATTATTAATTTATTGGAATAGGGAAAGAACGTAGCGCTAAAATCCTCTATCCCCCTACGCTAGAAGATTCTGAGAAGGCTGATTCAAACTGATAACAAAATTGATTAGACTGTATCTACGTATTAATTGAATGTTTACGAAGTCTAAACCTTACCTGTGAACGTTATTTTGTTCGATTTTGATGGCACGATCGTCGATAGTGTCGATGCTGGAATTAAGATCACCAATCGCCTAGCTCATGAATTTGGATTTCCACCATTTGATCAAGCAACCTTAGACGAGTTGAAGAACCTGGGATCACGTGCGGCACTCAAGCGATCGCAGATTCCGGTTTGGAAATTACCCTTTCTGATTCGTCGCTTTACTGAGGAACTGAATCGAGAGATTCCGCACTTAAAGCTTTTTCCAGAAATGCAGGAAACATTACTCGAATTGAAGCATCAGGGAAATTTTCTTGGGATTGTCTCCACGAATTCTATTAAGAATATTCAACAATTTCTCAGAGTTCAGAATCTCACTTCGACATTTGATGTGATTTCTGCAAACTATTCGCTGTTCGGGAAAAGTCGGCTGATTCAAAAAATAATTAGACAGCAAAAATTACAGTCAAGTCGAATTTATTACGTGGGGGACGAGACTCGTGATATCGAGGCAGCTAAGAAAAGTGGAGTGAACTCGATCGCGGCAACCTGGGGGATAAATTCAGCAGAAATCTTGCTCAAGTATCATCCTGATTTTCTGATTAATTGCCCAACTGAATTACGGAATTTATTCATTGACAAAGCATAATTTTCGTTGCTTTTGTAACATGAAATACTGGTCGATCGACACTTTCTGTAGCTGGTCTTAAAGAACGCCCCGTTTCAAGAATGCCTTCTTAAGATAGAAGTAATCGCGCTTGTAGATTCATTAGGCTACGAAAGTGTGAATGTGAAAACCCTGAGTCTCAGGGAGGAAACTTGAATGGTCGATGTTCATCCGCCGCTGGTCGATCGTGATTCAGCCCTCGATCGAGACTGTACAACGCTCTCTCGCCATGTTCTCGAACAGTTAAATAGTTTTTCCGCTGAAGCGCAAGATCTTAGCGCCATCATGACGCGGATTGCCCTGGCTGGAAAACTGATCGCTCGTCGTCTCAGTCGAGCAGGTTTGATGGATGGTGTATTGGGCTTTACAGGCGAAACCAATGTCCAAGGCGAATCCGTGAAACGCATGGATGTCTACGCCAACGAAGTCTTTATTTCTGTGTTCAAACAGAGCGGTTTAGTCTGCCGTTTGGCTTCAGAAGAAATGGACGAGCCGTATTACATTCCTGAGAATTGTCCGCTTGGTCGCTATACGCTGCTTTATGACCCGATCGACGGTTCCTCGAACGTGGACATTAACATCAACGTGGGATCGATCTTTGCGATTCGACAGCAAGAGGGCGATGACGACGATGGCAAAGCGCAGGATCTTCTACAAAGCGGACGAAAGCAAATTGCAGCAGGCTATATCCTGTACGGTCCGAGTACGATGCTGGTTTATTCGATCGGCAATGGCGTTCACTCGTTTGTGCTTGATCCCAGCTTAGGAGAATTCATTCTCGCAGACGAGAACATTCGGGTTCCGAATCATGGTCCGATCTACAGCGTGAACGAAGGTAACTTCTGGCAGTGGGAAGAATCGTACCGCGACTTTATTCGCTATGTGCATCGGCATGAGGGCTATACCGCCCGCTACGGAGGCGCATTGATCGGAGATTTCCACCGGATTCTGTACCAAGGGGGCGTGTTCCTTTATCCCGGTACAGGCAAACAACCGCAGGGAAAATTGAGATTGCTGTACGAAGCTGCACCGTTAGCCTTTCTGATCGAACAGGCGGGTGGACGAGCCAGCACCGGAACCGAAGATATCCTCGACTTTGTGCCGGACAAGCTTCACGCCAGAGTTCCCTTGATCATCGGTAGCAAAGATGATGTTGCACTCGTTGAATCCTTTGTACAGGAACGCATTCGCGAACAGACCGCTTTAGGAAGTCGATAAATATTAGGAGCAGACCACTATGACGAACCATCTTTTAGAAATCAAAGACTACGGGCAAAGCATCTGGATGGATAACTTGACCCGCGATTTGGTCGAGTCGGGCGAATTGAAGCGCATGATCGACGATCGAGGGTTACGCGGCATCACGTCCAATCCGGCAATCTTTGAAAAAGCGATTAATGGAAACAAAATTTACGATGCCGATATCGATGCTGGCATTCAAGCGGAAAAGCCACTGCTCGAAATCTATGAATCGCTGATCTTTGAAGATATCCGCAATGCTTGTGACATCTTTGCTGGTATCTACGAAGAGTCTGGCGGACTCGATGGCTATGTCAGTATCGAAGTTCCCCCGAACATTGCCAACGACACGGAAAAAACGATCGCTGAAGCTCGGCGTTATTACAAACAGATTGGTCGTCCGAATGTGATGATCAAAATTCCAGGAACTTCAGCCGGATTGCCAGCCGTTGAAGCAGTGATCGCAGATGGCATCAACGTCAACGTGACTTTACTGTTCTCAGTTCAAAGCTATGTCAACACCGCTTGGGCATACATTCGCGGACTTGAGAAAAGAGTTGAAAAAGGCGAAGACATCAGCAAAATTGCGTCTGTTGCCAGCTTCTTCCTCAGCCGAATCGACATCAAAATCGATGAAATGATCGATGCAAGAATGAGCAAGGGTGTCGATAGCCTGCAAGAAGAAGCGAAGCTCGTTGCCGTTAAAGGAAAAGTTGCGATCGCGAATGCAAAAATCGCGTACCAAGAGTACAAAAAGGTTATCGCTGATCCCCGCTGGTTAGCACTCAAGGAAAAAGGCGCAAACGTTCAACGGCTACTCTGGGCAAGTACCAGCACCAAGAATCCGGACTACAGCGATGTCATGTACGTCGATGAACTAATCGGTGCGGACACGGTGAATACTTTGCCGCCGAATACGATCGAAGCTTGTGCGGATCACTGCGATGTTGCGCCTCGAATTGATACCGGAGTCGAAGAAGCCTACAACCTGATTCAAAGCCTCAACGATCCCGACATCGATATCAACTTGGCGCAAGTCATGACCGAACTGCTTGAAGAAGGCATTGATAAATTCGTGCAGCCGTTTAATTCGCTCATGAGTTCGCTGCAAGAAAAGGTCGATCGATTGGCGAAAGTGTGAGGTTTTGAGTAGGGAGCGGGGAGTAGGGGGTAGGGAGTAGGAAGCAGAGACAAAAATGATTCAAGTCTTGCATTCCACTCCCCACTCCCCACTCCCCACTCCCCACTCCCCACTCTAGATTGCTCACCCTTCATCACATCACTATGGTTACTCTCTTACAAAATCCGCTCCGAGTTGGACTGCAACAGCAACGGATGCCCGAACCGAACATCATCGTATTTTTCGGGGCATCGGGTGATTTAACTAAACGTAAACTTGTGCCTGCGCTGTATCATCTCAAGCGCGAACGTCGATTGCCGCCCGAATTAACGATCGTGGGGGTTGCGCGTCGTGAATGGAGCGATGACTATTTCCGCGAACAAATGCGTGAAGGAGTCGAAGAATTCTCCGATGGCGTTGGCTCTGATGCTCTGTGGCAAGATTTCGCGCAAGGATTGTTCTATTGTCCGGGCGATATTGATAATCCTGACAGCTATCAGAAACTAAAAGACCGTCTAGAAGAAATCGATAAAATCCGAGGAACGAGAGGCAATCGCGTTTTCTATCTCTCAGTTGCACCGAAGTTTTTCCCAGAAGCCATTCAACAGTTGGGCAATGCGGGAATGCTCAAAGATGCTCAAAAAACGCGGCTCGTGATTGAGAAACCGTTTGGGCGCGATCTGAGTTCGGCTCAAAATCTGAACCGCGTTGTGAATCAAGTTTGCCAAGAGCATCAGGTTTACCGGATCGATCACTATCTTGGAAAAGAAACCGTTCAAAACTTATTAGTGTTCCGGTTTGGTAACGCGATCTTTGAACCGTTGTGGAATCGGCAATTTATTGATCACGTTCAAATTACCGTTGCAGAAACCGTCGGTGTTGAAGATCGTGCGGGCTATTATGAAACCTCCGGAGCATTGCGCGATATGGTGCAAAACCATTTGATGCAACTGTTCTGTTTAACCGCAATGGAGCCGCCCAATTCACTTGATGCCGATAGTATTCGGACTGAGAAAGTGAAAGTGATCCAAGCAACTCGACTCGCAGACACCAATCGCCTAGAAAATTCTGCGGTGCGGGGACAGTACAAAGAAGGCTGGATGAAAGGGAAAGAGGTTCAAGGCTATCGAGACGAACCTGGAGTTGATCCCAGTTCGACCACGCCCACTTATGTCGCGATGAAGTTCCTGGTGGATAACTGGCGCTGGCAAGGGGTTCCTTTTTATCTGCGTACCGGAAAGCGTCTACCCAAGAAAGTCAGCGAAATTGCAATCCAATTCCGAGATGTGCCTTATCTGATTTTCCAATCTGCGGCAAAGCAAGCGAACGCCAATGTCCTCGTGATGCGACTCCAGCCAAATGAAGGCATTGGAATGCGGTTTGAGGTCAAAATGCCCGGAGCCGATTTGAGAACTCGATCGGTGGAAATGGATTTCAGCTACGGAACCTCCTTCGGCGTGACTGGAGGCGAGGCATACGATCGATTACTCCTCGACTGCATGATGGGCGACCAAACCCTGTTTACCCGTTCCGATGAAGTGGAAGCCGCTTGGCGAGTTGTGACCCCGGCTCTGACCGCATGGGAAGCGCCCACCGATCCCAGCCTGATTCCCCAGTATGAAGCGGGAACCTGGGAACCCGACGAAGCCGAAGCATTAATCAATCGTGATGGTCGCCGTTGGCGAAGACTCTAACAATTTATTCAACCCCTGAATCCTATGGCTCCCAAAAGCGCTCCACTCGTTTCTCTCCAAGCTCCGAAAGATGTCTCACTCAATGAGATTGATCAAGAGCTAGGTCAAATCTGGCAATCCTACAGTTCGCAGGATGGCAATGGTTCGTCAATGGTGGCGACTCGTGCGACTACGTTCACGCTCGTGGTGTATGAGCCAGAAGAAACCCAGCGATTACTTGCAATGATGGGGTTTTACACAGGTCCCGTTGATGGGATCGATGGACCCAGAACTGAAGCCGCAATTCAAGCGGCTCAGGCTGCTTATAAGTTGCCGATCGATGGAAAGTCCAGCCCTGAATTGCTGACAAAACTGCGCGAAGATTTAGCCAAACGCAAAGGCGAAACCGTTCAAGAAGATGCGCCTCGATACGCTTCAGATGCAGCAGGTAGCGGAATTGCTGATGCTGTGGCAAGTCAGAATCCTTGTCGGATTATTTCACTTTTCCCGATCGCTGGAGAAGATGAAGGTGTTTCCGCTCAAGTATCTGCTTACTGCCCGATTAATCAACGCAATCAACCCGTGTTAGTTTGCTGTGAATACATTTCGCTCAAAGGGACGGAACCTGCACTAGAGCGTGTGAGCGATTTGACTTCTTCTTTGCTGATTAGCGAACTGCCTCGGATTGTCTGGTGGAAAGGGACACCCAATCTCGATCAAGGACTATTCCAACGATTGGCGAAATTATCAAATCAACTGATTTTCGATTCCAGTCGATTCACAGCAGATACCGAAGGCGATTTGCTGAAATTGTCCTCGCTGATTGATGATGGCGTTCCAGTGACAGATTTGAACTGGCGACGATTAGCAGCTTGGCAAGAACTTGCAGCAGCCACATTCGACGCACCTGGACGGAGAGAAGCGATTTGGGAAGTCGATCAAGTGGTGATCGATTACGAAAAAGGCAATCCCGCTCAGGCTTTGATGTATCTTGGCTGGTTGGCGAGTCGTTTAGGATGGGAGCCGACTTCGCGCAAACAGGAAGAGGATTTCTACGAGTTGCAGCGGGTGTATTTTACAGCGGCAAATGGTCGAGCGATTGAGGCAGAACTGGCGGGAATTCCGACTGCCGAGATTGGCGAAGTGAAAGGGGACATGGTGAGCCTGAAGCTGAGTTCGACGAATTTAGAGGCGGATTGTTGTACGGTGCTGTGTTCTGGCACGACAGGCTGTATGCGGATGGAAGCAGGTGGTGGTGCTCAAACTTGTGAGATTAATCAGGTGACACCGCTGAATGATCAGAAGGCGGAAACGCTTTTAAGTGAGCAACTTCAGCGTGTTGGTCAGGATGTTTTGTACGAGGAAAGCATGGCAGTGACCGCAAAGATCATTAAACTGTAGATTGCGTAGTTCTCGGTTGGGGAGTAGGGAGTGGGGAGTAGGGAGACAAAGCTAAACTTATGTTCCCTACCCCCCACCCCCCACTCCTAGCCGGACTGCTACACAGTGAAATCTTAATCGATCGCAGGTTATGGCGTTTGTGATTGCAGGGGAACGAAGTGGAGCGGGCAAAACAACGATCACGTTGGCGTTGTTGGCGGCTCTGAAACGGAGAGGGATTCAGGTTCGATCGTTCAAAGTCGGACCTGATTATATTGATCCGATGTTTCATCGTCATGTCACGGGTCAGGCTTGCTATAACCTCGATCCGATGTTGACTTCAGAAGAATATGTGCAGCGGTGTTTTGCAGAAAAAGCGGGAAATTGCGCGATCGTTGAAGGCGTAATGGGTCTTTTCGACGGAGCAGCCGGAAAGAAAGATTTCTCAAGTACGGCTCACATTGCACGATTATTAGATTTGCCAGTTTTATTAGTGGTCGATTGCAGCCGTTTATCGAATTCGGTGGCAGCGATCGTACATGGTTATCGATCATTTGATCCGGGATTGAACTTTGCAGGAGTTGTCCTCAATCGAGTCGGAAGCGATCGACATTTAGAATTGCTCAAGTCAGCATTGGAACCTTTGGAGATTCCAATTTTAGGAGTGCTGCGGCGACAGGATTCTATTGAAATTCCCGATCGACATTTAGGTTTAGTTCCAACTGATGAATTGCCGGGATTGAGTGAATTAGTCGATCAACTTTCACAACTAGGTGAAACTTGTTTCGATTGGGAAAAGCTACTTCCGCTAGTTACTTCTACCAGTCTTCAAAGTCCCCCAGAATTGGGGGATTTAGGGGGCACGATCAACCCCCAACGAAGCCCAATCCGCGTTGCGATCGCTCGTGATGCCGCGTTCAATTTCTATTACCAAGACAATCTCGAACTCCTCAAACAATCCGGTGCAGACCTGATCGAATGGAGTCCCTTAGCCGATCCTTTTCCTGATAACATCGACGGTTTATATTTCGGCGGCGGCTTCCCTGAAATGTTCGCGTTAACACTGAGCGAAAATCAAACCACACTAAAAGCAATCCAAACTGCAATTCGATCGGGAATGCCAACGTATGCAGAATGCGGTGGATTAATGTATCTCAGCGAAAACATCGTTGATTTCTCCGGTGATACATTTCCAATGGTGGGAGCAATCCCAACGACAACGGTAATGCGATCGCGTCTCAGTCTCGGCTACCGTCGCGGAATCGCACTCGAAGATAGCCCGATCGTGACTCGAAATACGATCGTACAAGGACACGAATTTCATCGATCGTCTCCTAGCAATCCACCGAATCAGCCCTTGTTCAAATTCGCTGAAACTGAACAATTCGACGGATGGCGATCAGCGAATCTACATGCCTCTTACTTGCATCTTCACTGGGGTGCAACTCCTGAAATTCCCAAACGCTTCGTCGAACACTGCGCCAAATTCAAGCGCGATCGCTATCCTGAAAAAGAGTAGAAATTTTAACTTTTGAACATGACTGGATCGATCGACCAAATTTCTCAACGTCTTGCCTCACTCGATCGACAAATCGAGACAATGGGCGACACCTTCACCGAAACTTATCGCAGCTATCTCAAGCAGCTTGGACAAACCGTGAAGCAGCAGATCGTCCTGTCGTGCTACCGCATCTGTACCGAAAATTATCCCAAACGATTTCTGGCGCTATCGGTCAGCCATCGGCAAAAACTCCAAGAAGACATTCAAGCTCTAGCGCGTCAAACGGCTACGGATCTGAATGAATTGCTGAAGCCGATCGAGCAAACCAAAATCGAGCCAGAACCCGAAGATTTTCCCGACGAACTCGAAGAATTGCTTTCTGAAACCGAGCTAGAGTTACCCGATGAACCGAGTTTGACTCCGCTCGAAGCGCTAACCATTTGGCAAGAGCAGTTAGAACGATCGATTACGAAAACGCTTAAAGCTGCGAATGGGAACGCGAATCGTGTCTTGCAAGAAGCTGAAATCTTACCCAAGCGAATTCCTCAAGCCGTTCTAGATGCGGCAGCAAAAGAAGGGGGCGATTCGGGTGCATCGAATTTGCTCAATGTTTTGGTGAGTGCGGCTGAAAAATCCGGTGATTCTGACGCGCCACCGCCAGCAATTACGGCTCTGATGCACGTTGTCGCAGTGAATTTACGGTTATCTGAAATCGAATTCAACGATCCAAGCATCTCGAACTTGCGCGGGAAACTGCGGGAACTGAAGCAACAATTTCAGACACTTGCGAAAGACTATCAGAAAAAACGGCGCGAACAATCCGTTGCAGAAGCCCAACTCGCCTGGAAATCTACCTGGATCAAAGATGAAGCCTGATTCTTTTGAGCTATGCCAAATTTACCGACCCCGCCTATCCTAGAAACAGGAAAAACAAGAGGGAACGCAAGGTGGCGAACCAAAAGATTAAACTAGCCGCGATCGGCGATATTCACGATCGATGGGAACCGGAAGACGAAGCAGCGTTAAAGTTTCTCGGTGTTGATCTGGCGCTATTCGTCGGCGATTTCGGCAATGAATCGGTGAATATCGTCAAGATGATTGCAGAAATGCAGATTCCGAAAGCGGCAATTCTGGGCAATCACGATGCCTGGTATAGCGCAACCGATTGGGGAATTAGCAAATGCCCTTACGATCGCAAAAAAGAAGATCGAGTGCAACAACAATTAGACCTGCTTGGTGATGCTCATGTTGGCTACGGTAAATTAGACTTTCCGAATCTAAAATTAAGCGTGGTCGGGAGTCGCCCGTTTAGCTGGGGCGGTTCAGGCTGGAAAAATGAGCGATTTTATCGTGAACGCTATGGAGTACATAGCTTAGATGAGTCGGTTGATAGAATTATGGATGCAGTCGATCAAACCGCATCGAATACGATTATCTTCATCGGACATAATGGCGCAACAGGCATGGGTGCTAAACCTGAAGACCCTTGCGGTAAAGACTGGCAACCGATCGGAGGCGATCACGGCGATCCAGATTTTGCGGTTGCGATCGATCAAACTCGCGATCGCGGAAAATCCGTTCCTCTAGCGGTCTTCGGTCACATGCACCACAGTCTGAGACATACCCAAACCGAATTGCGCCGCCCAATTCATGTAGATGCAGAAGGAACCGTTCACTTAAATGCGGCACGAGTACCAAGAATTATTGAGGAAAACGGCGATCGATTACGGAATTTCTCGATTATTACAATGGAAAATGGCGCGGTGACTGAGATTTCATTAATTTGGCTCAATCAGAATTTTGAAACCGTGTCTCAAGAAAACCTGTATCGGGTACAAGCGGAAGCGATCGCATAAATTCGCTGATTGTTCGGTAGGGGCGATGCGGCGGATCGTCTCTACCACAGAGCAAACGATGATCTTTTGGGGATTTTCGGTAAACTTCTTAATTATGATTTAAGATTTAGCATGAACGCATAAAAGAGGCTTCGATCGCATAAGAGAGGCTCCAAACTCGATCGCTCTAAACTTCGGAGGTAGATGAGATGGACTACGGATGCTCTTTGGTAGAAGCAGCAAAACGGCTTCAGGTGGATCAAGCCACTGTTCTGATTGCAATGCAGCGAGGCGCAATCCCGACTCGATATCAGAATGGTCGTCCAGTATTGACCTCCAGCGCTCTTGCAGAATACAAACTGCGATCGAGCCGATAAGCGTTCAGATTACTCCAAAGCGCGAAGCCGATTCTTAAGGTTTTTAACAAACCGTAGCTTGACTCACGTAGAACAGTAATGCTCTGAATAAGCATCATGTTGGGTTTTCAAATCCGTCTCATCAAAAACCCAATTTCCCTTGTCATCTTTTAATCTAGCCAGTTCACCTTCCGAGGTAAGGCACTGTCCCGTCTTATTTCGAGGGAAATTTTCCGCCGAACGCGATTCATGACCCAGTTAGTACGAGAACCGGACAGGGTAGAGCCAACGTCCCCTCTTGATCCGGAGAAATTATCTGAGCAGTTGCCCCTCTCATTTTCCGAAGAGTTTGACGAAGCTCATCTCCCAGAGTCCCTCCATCGCGGTCGCCTGATGATCTTTATTGATGGCGCAAATTTGTTCTACGCTGCATCTCAGATGGGCGTGGAAATTGATTATGCAAAACTTTTGCGCTACTTCCAGCAGCAAAGTACGCTCGTCTATGCGTTCTTTTATACCGGAGTTGATCCGACCAATACTCGCCAACAAGCCTTTCTAACTTGGATGCGACGAAATGGCTATCGAGTCGTCACTAAAGATGTACTTTTTAATTCATCTGGCTCTAAGCGAGTTAGTCGAATGAACGTCGAAATTGCGGTCGATATGATGCGATTCGCGAAAGATTGTGACACCGAAATTTTAATTAGTGGAGATGGCGATTTGGCGTATGCGGTGAGTGCGGTTTCGTATGTGGGGGCAAAAGTGGAAGTGATTGCCTTGCGATCGATGACGCATGAAAGTCTCACGAAAGTTGCGGATAATTTTATTGATTTATTCACGATTCGAGAAGAAATTCAGAAAGCACCCAGAGATTGATTCCTAAGAAAGAGGTTGAGTCCGTTGTTGCCTCGTTAAAGTTCAAGAATTTGAATTATGACTGAAGCTACACAAATTCGGACTGAACGATCGACGACCCTTTCCAATCGCTTCGTACTGGCAGGGATTCTACTGGGAATGGGAATTGCAGGATTCTTTGATGGGATTTTTATCCATCAGATCATGCAGTGGCATCATATGTTGAGCAGTGTGCGACCGATGACGAACATGAGGGACATGAAAGTGCATTCGGTTGCAGATGGACTGTTTCATGCGCTGGATTATTTTTTGATGATCGCGGGAGTTCACTTTCTTTGGCGATCGCATTTAGCGGATGAATTGCCCAAAGCAACGAAACCCTTTCTCGGTTTAATCCTACTAGGGGCAGGGTTATTTAATACGTTTGAAGGCATTATTGATCACGAAATTTTGGGAATTCACCATGTTCATTCTGGCGCTCATTATATGCTCTGGGATCTGGCATTTTTGGGCTTGGGAATCGGCTTGATCATTGTTGGATATAAATTAGTTGAACAATGGAAAAACGCTCAAGAATCTATGCCTTGAGGGTTCAACTATAGGATGATTCAACTAATAGTTTGGGTCGCTACAAAGGAGAGGTTCGGACTGAATTAAATTGCTCTCTCTACTGAGCAGTTTGAACCCTGATTGAACACTCTTTTGTTTAGAGGAATCTCATGTTTTTACACAAGAAGCGTTTACAGTACTTTACCCCTCCCTCAAAGCCCGATCCAATCTACGCGAAAAAGCTACAAGAGTTGATCGGCGGCTCGATGGGCGAAATGACCGTGATGATGCAGTACTTATTCCAAGGCTGGAACTGTCGCGGACCCGCAAAATATCGCGATATGCTGCTAGATACGGGAACCGAGGAAATTGGTCACGTTGAAATGTTGGCAACGATGGTCGCGCATCTTCTGGATAAAGCCCCTGTCGAAATGCAGGAAGAAGGCGTAAAAGATCCCGTCGTGGGCGCGGTCATGGGTGGAACCAATCCGAGAGATGTGATTGTTGCGGCGATGAACCCTCAGCACGAAATCGTCTCTGGTCAAGGTGCGATGCCTGCGGATAGCGTTGGTTTCCCCTGGAACGGTCGCTTTATCTCAGCAAGTGGTAACTTGTTAGCGGATTTCCGATCGAACTTACACGCAGAATCGCAAGGCTTAATGCAAACGGTTCGCCTGTACGAAATGACCGATGATCCAGGAATCAGAGACCATTTGAGCTTTATGATTGCTCGCGATACCATGCACCAAAACCAATGGTTAGCCGCGATCGAGGAATTGAAAGCAGACGGCTTTGAAGAAACGGTCGTACCGAAGATTGCTTACGAATATGGTGCCAGCAAGAAAGAGTACGCTTACCAGTTCTGGAACCACTCAGAGGGCGAAGATAGCGCAGAAGGTCGTTGGGCGAAAGGTCAATCGATGGACGGTAAAGGTCAATTCGAGTATGTGGCAAATCCTGAGCCAATTGGTCCGATTCCGAGTCCACCACAACCGAAGCCGAAGCTCCACTCGACTCCAGCAACTCCAATGATGCAGAAGACCAGTGACAATCCGGTGAAGAACATGGTTGATGGCGTAAAGGACGCAGTGAAAGGTTTGACGAATAGCTAAGGAGATTTATCGAAAACAAATTACCCGCTGTCTTCGGCTTCGCTCAGTCAGCTAGAGATCGCGCCCTGAGCGAAGCCGAAGGGCCGTCTTTCAAGCGGTAAGCTCTTTCGTAGAAATCTCCGAAATGCTTAAAAGCGGGTTGAGAACGAGAAAGACTGGTCTTGACCCGTTCTTTTCCGTTTAAATTAGGGTTT
>NZ_JBNXVP010000074.1:0-20925 GCF_050565645.1 Leptolyngbya sp. AN10 | reverse complement strand
CGCTCTAGTTGGGCGAGCAGCAAGGGAATGTCGTCTACTCGTTCAGTTGTAATGCTCACAGGTTGGTTCATTGCCCAACTTTAGCCCAATCTTACGACCTCGCTCAAAAATGGGCGAACCGGGAGTTGCTATATTTCTGGATATTGGTTAGAGCTTCTTCGATGATGCGGTACATTGCAATCTGAATACTGGTCGGTAAGACAGTTTGAGCCTCGATGCGGATGGTTGGATTTAGCCCCGTTGTGCGGTGAAAGTCTTGTGTGAGGGATGCGATCGCGTCATTTAGAGATCGACCTTCTAGCGGATCGGAACGCAGTAACCGAATCGATTGCCGCAGTTCTCGTAAGGCATCCGAGGAGATTTGCCGACTTTGCTCTAGAAACGTTTGTGCTTCAGTTGGATTGGCTTGTAGAGATAGAACTGCATTTTGTAGTAGCACATTCTGGGTTGTTAACAGATGCCCCAGAGAATCATGGATATCACGCGCAATCCGAGTGCGTTCCTGTAATGTCGCTTGATCTTCAATTTGAATCGAGTATTGATACAGTTGTTCGTGTGCCTGTGCGAGTTTGCGCCGCCCATTGCGCTCATTCACCACCGAATTGACCAATAGCAAGACAAAGATGAGAATTAACCCAAATGACAAGAGACCATCCGCTAAAAAGAACACAATAAAATCTTGCATATAGTCGAAGAAGCGATTCACTTGTTCTGGACTAAATTCAGCATTGATACGAGCGCCCCCATTTGGCAATTGCGTCACGAAGCCATACCCATCCCATTCTGCTCTCGATCGGATCTCAGGATGCAGCAGCGCCCAAATCAGCAAAAAGGGCGATAACGTGATCGGATAGATGCACCACATCAAACCTGCCATAATCCAGCGATCGCGCTTGCCAAACATCAAACAACTGCGGAGTAGCACAATCAGCAGTAGCGGTGAGAGGGATTCAAGTCCCCAGCCTTGAATGGTTGCGATCGCGCCTAAGATGCAAAGTGCGATCGAGGTGTAAATCCACTTCCCCACTTTTGCAGTAGGCAGCCCAAAGCCCATGATGCCAAACGCCAATAATAAGCTCAAGATGGTCACCGCATCGGTTGGCTTGACGCTGATCTGCACGAAGTAATCTGAGCCATTAAAGAAAGCAGGCTTTCCCCAAGCCTGAGACTTGCCATCCCAGACTGAGGGCTGTAACCAGGCGGGGAAGCCAAAGATTTTGAACGTTGAGAGTCCGAGTAAAATCCACTCTAGATACAGCAACAACCGAAACGGATGCGGCTGTAAGTGCAACCGCGATTTGATCACAGAAAGGGGTTTGAACATTGAGCTTCGGCATGGAGAACTTGCCTTTCTTCTATCACATTCTGAACTCTTTGCGCTTGGGACTAGAGTCCCAGTTTCTCAACGCATCTAGGTCTCCAGTCCTATGAGCAAATTAGGACTTCAGCCTCATGTGAATCACGCTCACTCGACCTTAGATTTGAGATGTTCTGAGAGAAGTAAGACACTCACAAAGTAAGGTAAAAGCAATGAACGGATTGAATTCTGTTGGACGATCGACCCTCAATCAGATGAAAGCTCTGATCGCCGCTAGCACGCTTTTTGTCGCAATCGGTTATGCTCCCCTAGCGCAAGCGAAGCCTCGGATGGGTGCAACTGCGCCGCAACCAGAGTTCACTCGTGGCGGTGGCGGCTGTACCCAGTTTGGGCGCATCGATCCGGGTCGGACAACGCCTGCGGGGAATCAAGCCGCAAATCGAGTGCTGCAAGAGTTAATCATGCGTCGCTGTGTCATGGAAGGTGTCCCCGTCACCACCTCCGAAGAGGATCGCATTTATCCGCTAATCAAAACGCTGACAGTCGGGGTGCAATCCAATCTTGGTAACGATGCCGCACTCAAGGCACAGTACGATACGTTCCTGGCGAACGCGCGTAAAGTTCTCGATAGCAAGCGTATGGCACGCATTGAGGCTCATGTGGCTGCGGCACTGGCAAGCAATACTGCACCCCGTACCAGCGATCGATCTCAGATGATTACAGAATCACAGCCCGCTGGTGGAACACAGCTTCTGCAACCCGAATTCCAGCGGGGGCGAGGCTGTTCGGTCTTTGGCACCGCAGATGCGGGTAGGGTATCGAGAAATGTTCAACAGGCGGTGAGCCGCGTTGTTCTCCAGTCGGTTTTTCGCCGCTGTCTGCTAGAAGATGTCTCTCTAACCGCCGCAGAGGATGAGCGATTGTTCCCAGCGCTGAATGCACTAGCACAAGGAGCAGGACCTCGACAGTATGAGCAGTTTGTGACCGTGGCTCGACGAACGCTCGATCCAGTGCGTGCTGCACGGGTGAAAGCCAATGCAGACCAAGCTCAACGGGGACTTTAACCTATCCGAAGGTCGATCCGTAGGCGCTACAGGAGGTCTTGCGATCGATCAACAGCAAGTTTTCGGTGGTCTTCGCTGAAGACTTGCTACTCGCATTTTGTTCTAATGTCACAGAAGGGTAAGTAACAATGAAAACATGGATTCCGGTGCTGCTACTTGTTGCCAGCGTAAGCCTAGTGGGTTGTGACGATCGACAATCGCGAGAACGACTGAATACAACGATGAATAGTTGGATCAATCGCGACATTAACGAGTTCATTCGCAAATATGGTCCACCCACGACAACGTTCACTTTGCCAAATGGAAACACGGTTTACTCTTACAAAACTGATCGAGAAGAGGTGTCTAAGCAGCCAACGTATGTGAATGAATCTCGCAATCGTCGGGGTGAGAAAGAAACGGTTGTTACAGGTGGCGGAACTTTTGTCGATCGAGATTTCTGTGAGATTAACGTGGAGTTCGATCGTTCAAGCAAAATTCAAGCATGGCGGTATGAAGGCGATTCTCCAAACAACTGCAAAATCAAAAATCTGCCTAAAACGCTCCAGAAACAACTTCAGAAAGATGGCATTCTGCGCTGAGTCAACGACTCAACAGGAACTTGAAAACACCTTCTAATAAGGAGAAACCCAATGAATCGAATCTTTGTCGCAATGGTTACGAGTGCCGTAATTTTAGCAGGACTGTCGAGTAGTGCAGTAGCACAGATTCCTAGAAGAAGCTTGCTCAACGGGATTAACCAGGGCAATCAATCGAATCTGCCAATCACGGATCATGAGAGTGATCCATCTGTTGAAGAGCGGAACCTAAGAAATGAATTTCGCGGCATTAACCTCACTCCTCAGCAATTTGAACAGCTTCGCAAAGCACGTCGCCAACTTCGGGCTGACCTCAAGCAAATTATGAGCGGAAACATGGGACAGCTTCTGATGCTATTCGTCTTACCTAAAGCTCAGGCAGACCAGCGCTCCGTTGAGATTTTCAAGAATCCGATGGGAAATTACGCTTCGGCAATCTCCAAGACGCTGACACCTGAACAATTCAAAATCTGGCAGCGCAATGTTGAGCAAGGTGCGAAGGAACGTGGATAGTGATGAGCTTCAACCACGATCGTACTCTATGATTGTTCATCTAGAAGAAGTAACCAAAGTCTACGGCATCGGAGATACAATGGTTCATGCTCTTGCTGGAGTTGATTTGAACATTGAGCAGGGCGAATATTGCGCGATTATGGGTGCATCGGGTTCCGGCAAATCGACGATGATGAACATTATTGGATGTCTGGATCGACCGACAACTGGACAGTATGCACTCGATGGCAAAGATGTAGCGCAACTCAATGATCGCGATTTAGCTCATATTCGGAATCAAAAGCTAGGCTTTGTGTTTCAGCAGTTTCATCTTCTGTCGCAGTTAACCGCGTTGGAGAATGTCATGCTACCGATGATTTATGCGAATGTTCCGCAGCAAGAAAGACGCGATCGAGCAACTGAAGCACTGATTAAAGTCGGTTTGGAGCAGCGATTGCAGAACAAGCCAACACAGCTATCAGGAGGACAACAGCAGCGAGTCGCAATTGCAAGAGCGATCGTGAATCGTCCTGTACTACTACTCGCCGATGAACCCACTGGGGCACTAGATTCCACAACAACACAGGAGATTCTGAACATTTTTACAGAATTGAATGCGAGCGGAATGACGGTCATCATGGTGACGCATGAGCCTGAAGTTGCGCGATCGACTCGTCGTGTGATTTGGTTTAAGGATGGTCGAGTTCTTGTGCCCCACATGGCTCCAGAAGAAATTGGAGTAGCAACAGTAAGTTAGATTTCTGGATCATATTGAAGAGTTTCACGCTCACATCTCAAGCAACCGATTGTATTTGTGCAGATGCACAGGTCAATGGGTTGTTTTTTGTACGTGAAGTAACTCTATCTCAACTACTTTGGGGAAGTTTAGGACTCTAGACCTACTTTTAGGTTTATCTGGGACTCTAGACCTATGTGAAAGTCAGGACTCTAGCCTCATGTCTCATTTACTTTTACTTCTTACAGTAAGGATATCCAGCAAGCTACGAGGATACCACAATGAATCGTCCATTACGCCTTGCAGTGATGAGTACTGTCCTACTCACCAGCATGACATTTTCGAGCGGAGTGATGGCAAGACCGAGCAGTGATGAGATCTTCACCCGCGACTCCCTGCGGGTAACTCGAAGAGATCGCTCGAATCCGATCGCTAATTTCCAAGAAGTGCTGCTTCCTAGAGGCACACGCATCAGGGTCGAACATGACAAAGAGAAGCTCTTTGTTGCACCTTCAGGGAGACTACCGTTAACATTGATCGTTCGCGATGATGTGGTTCGTAGCAATCGATTGGTCATTCCCGCAGGCAGCCGAATCGAAGGAGAACTGCGACCCGCTGCGGATGGCAGTCGATTCGTCGCTCAAACTTTGGTGTTTCGGAACGGGCAACGATACGCGATCGAAGCTCGGTCTAATGTTGTCACTCGTCGAGAAACGGTTCGCCAAAATCCAAAACTCGGCAGGGTGCTAACGGGTGCAGGTATCGGAGCAGTAGCATCAGCGATCCTAGCAGGCATCACAGGTGATCGGAAAATCGACGCTTTGGAAGTGCTAGGTGGAGCCGCGATCGGAAGTGCAGGGAGCTATGCCCTCAGCAATCGACAAACTGAAATGATTTCAATTCGACCGAATGAAGATTTAACGCTTGAACTCCGCTCTGATTTGGCATTTCGATAAGATGAGACGCACTATTTTGATTGGGTTATGGTGTAGCGCGATCGTCGTCGCTGGCATTGGAGCATCAAGGTTAGCACTTAGCCAATCTCCAAAAGACACCGTTTTTACCGTCAATTTAACCGAAGTTGTGCAAAGATTGCGCGGACAGCAAGGCAATCGGAAATTATCAGTACAGCAAAAAGCTCAAATGCAAACCGTTCGGGCTGAGATGATGCAGTTGATGCGATCGCAACCTTTGCAATTGTTGAAGCTGGTTGTCAGATCCCCGGAAACCGCAAAGCAGTTGTTTGCTGATGTTGCTTCTGAAGCACCGCTAACTTTAGAGCAAGAGTTTGAGGGAATTAAGCTCGCGCCTCAAAGCAAGAGCCAGATTTGCCAAGCACGATCGACACTTAGCACAGAAATCGATCGACAAGTGCGAGAACGTCCAAGTTTAGCACTCTGGCTAGTTGCTTTACCTCAAGATCAAGCGGCAAAGCTGTATGAGGAAACCTTGGCAAAGCCTGTGAAAGCGTATGTCGATCGCGTTTCTCGCTTGCTTTCATTCGAGCAGCAACAGCGCTGGCGACAGAACTGGCAGCAGATTTTAGCGGCTAGGACTAGAGTCCCAAATGTAGATCGATCGTAGGACTAAAGTCCCAGGTCAAATTCAGGACTCGCGACTCATGCAGTTTTCTACAACCGTGGCTAAAGTTAAAACATCACTGAAATCGCCTACAAGTTCAGGAGAACAGGAATGCAATCGGATGGTTCTCGATCAGATTGGACGATGGAAGTTCAAAGCTGGGACGAGATTCGACAAATGTATGCAGATGCAGGAGTGCCGCTGAGTTCTGAGCAAGAAGCTCAATATCAGCAAGCCAATGAGCGACTTAGAGCCAGAATTGAGCCAGAGTTTCGAGATGCACCGATCTTATTTATTCTGAGATTCTTGGTCATGGCGATTTTGCCAAAGATGGTTTTGGATATCGTCGGAGGCTCACTGCTCGGAGATGCAATTCTGGGCTATCTCAACACAATGGCTCAAATTTTAACACCAGAACAGCTAGAAGTCTGGCAGCGGAGTTTTAATCACAACCAGTAACATTATTCACTTTGGAGGAAAGAACAATGATCGGACGAATCATTTTAGCCGTTATCTTTGGGACGATTGGAACGGGAATCGGATTTGGAGTCGGGGCGGGTTATCGCAGCGTTTCAACCTTGATCACGCAAACGGCAGCAGGAATGTGCAACACAGTAGATACGGCGGCAAATCAAGGATTGATTACGCCCGCGCAAGCTCTGGAGATTGGGAAATCTGTGGTCAAACAAACTCCAAAAGAGCAAGCAAACAATATTAGCAAGGTATTTGGCACTGATGTGTCGAAGGCTGGAGAAGCGTGCAAACAGTTTCAGCAAGGTTTGAAACAAGCTTAGTCTATTTCAATTAAATCTACGGAGTACAGCAAATGAAAACACTTGCAGCAATTTTTGTCCCCGCTTTGGTAGGTATCTTGATCGGCGGCGGCGCAGGTTACTTCTGGATCGGCACGAAAGGTCAAGAGACTGGAAAGTTAGCGGGAACTTGTTTGGCGGTGGATGCGGCTGTTGCGGCGAAAGTCCTGACACCAGAGCAAGCTGAAAAACTCGGTGCAGCATTGGGGACGAAAACCAATCTTCAAGCCGCTCAAGAGCTGCTCAAGAGCAATGAGAATTCTAAGGAAGGTTGCCGTCGCGCTCTTCAGGGGATTGTTCAAGCAGCAAAATAGTTGCAGAAAGAATGAGCGGATTGTATGGTTGCCCTTCTAAGCGTCGATTAAAGCTCCAAAATTCTTGAACATACCAACAAGAATCATTCTGCCTCAGAGAAATACAACAGAGGAGATCAGTTGATGAACCAATTTTTATACACGACCGCTGCGATCGCGCTTTTAATTGCAGGTGGTTCAGGAGTTCAAGCTCAATCTGCATCTTCAGTAACGCGCTCTGCATCTTCAGTCTCAAACAGTGAAGTTTCATTGTTAAATCAGATTGGTTCAGTCGAAGTTGAAAGGGCAATTTTGCTGAGTAAGCTCAGAACTGATGCCTCTATGATTCAGGAACTAGACAGGCAATATGTTTCACTGCTAGGGCAACTCAAACAGCTTCAACCTCGCCGTTACCAAGCTCTTGTAGCATCAGCAGCACAAACTGCTTTATCTCAGAAGCTTGGTGAGTTAGAAGTAGAAAGAGCGATCGAACTCACTCGATTTCGCGCTGATACTCCTGTAATCGAACGCTTCGATCGACAATTACTTTCCTTAATGGCGCGTTTGAAGGAACTCCAGCCAAAACAGTATCGATCAATAGCAACTTCTGCAACTCAACGGACACTCGAAGCTAAAATTGCTGCTTTGCAAACCGTATACCGACAGGAAGATCAGAGATTAATTGCGTCTGCTCCCAGTCAACGAGCGCTGCAAGCTCAAATTTCTGCATTAAATCAGCGCCTGGCTGAAATTAGAAAATCTGTGCAATTCTAGGAGTGTTATGACTTCTAATTCTCTTCAATCTGCATCTTTATTCCTTGGCTTTGTTCCCTTCTTCCGCAAAGAACTGCAAGAATGGAAACAACAAAAGCAAGTTGCGATCGCGATCCTCATTCTCATTCCCTTTGCGCTTAGTGTCGCCGCAGTTCTGCTGATCAAACTCGCACAAGCAAACGGAACATCGGTTTTACCACCCGGCGGTGATATGCTCACGCTTGTTGCTACGTCGTCCGCTAAGAATTCGATTTGGATTGCTGCAATTTCAATTCTGCTCTCAATCGGACTCATCCCCAATGAGCAAGCTTCTGGAACATTGGCTTGGAATCTGACTAAACCACTCTCTCGGTTGTCTTTTCTATTGGGTAAGGGGTTGAGCAATACGATCGTAATTTGGATCGTAGCGGTCGTGTTAGCAAATGCAATTTCGCTGGTTGTGTTTCTGCTTGGGGTTGGGGGTGGCGGTTTCTCGGTGGTGTCAGTGTTGCTGAACAATCTTTTTGCACTTCTACCGATCGCATTCTGGGTTTTATTCTGTATGTTTGCTGGAATGTTTCTAAAAGATCAAGCGGCGATCGGTGCGTTTGCTTTGATTGTGGCTGTGATTGGGACGGGCATCTCTAGCGCTCAGGGTTTGGCGAGTAGTGTTGGGATTCAACTTCCGAATCAAGAGTGGATTCGTGCGATCGCAACCTACTATCCAACCAATGTGATTGACGGCTTTCTCTCAGAAACGAATGCGATCAATTTCTTCAAGCTGGGACTGTATTTGATCTACATGACTGCAATGGCGATCGCGACCTACTGGATGTTCGATCGCAAAGAGTTCTCCTAATCTACAAACGTGATGTCTACTGCAATCTCAATTCGTAATCTGACTAAGCAATACGGTAAGCTTACCGTTCTGAACAATCTGACGCTTGATGTTCCACATGGTTCGATTTTCGGATTCTTAGGACCGAATGGAGCCGGAAAAAGTACTACGATTCGCATTCTCGCGGGTCTCAGTCGAGCAACAAGCGGCAGTGCGAGTGTGAATGATGTTCCCGTGACTTCATCCGGTTTACATCGTCGCCATCTCGGTTACATTGCTCAAGAGCCGAAATTCTATGGCTGGATGACGGGACGCGAAGTTCTCGAATATGCGGCAAGCTATCACTTCAAAGATGGAGTATCAAAGCAACGAATTGATAGTTTATTAGAGCGGGTTGGAATTGCTCAATCTGGCAATCGAGCTTGTCGAACTTACTCCGGTGGAATGCGACAACGGCTAGGAATTGCTCAGGCATTGATCGGAAAGCCTGCGGTCGTGATTCTCGATGAGCCTGTCTCAGCAATGGACCCGATCGGACGAGCAGAAGTCCTAGAACTAATGCGTGATCTGCGGGGTGAAACGACCGTGTTCTATTCCACCCATATTCTTGAAGATGTGCAGCGATTAAGTGACTATGTGGCAATTCTCGATCGCGGAACTTTGATCAAAGCGGCTCCGACTCGCGAACTCCTGAGCAGCTTTAATCGGGGAACACTACGAGTCACTTTCGCCAATGCAGACAAAGAAGTGGTAACTCACTTGGCAAAGATTTCAGGTGTAATTGATTGTAGTCTGACTGAGCAGTATGAAAACATCGTGGTTTACGCTGTACAAGCGGAAGAAAATGCAGTGCCTCAAGTGCAACTTGCTATTACTCATTTTGCATCAGATCGCAATCTCCCACTCATCACCAACGATTTGCTAAAAATGGATCTCGAAACAGTGTTCTTACAGCTATTAGGCACACAGATTAACAAGCCGCAACTGGTGTAATGCTCTCAAGATAAAGATTTGCTTGTCATTGTATCCTCACTCAATTCATTTCCTCTTTGGTTCAGGACTGCCTCTATCATGGTTCAAGCCCCTACAATTTCAGGACTCAGTGATTCGGAAGTAAAAGTACTTCAGATTGCTGGAAAAACAAATCAAGTCAAACTCTCTAGCAGCCGCTCTTACCGACAGATTTTCCGTGAAAACCTTTTTACTTTTATCAATATGGTTTTCTTCGGATTAAGTTTAGTCTTCATTTTGCTTCAACGCCCAAGTGACGCAATCTTTGTCGCAGTCGTGATTTTCAGTGGCGTTTTAATTGCCATCATTCAAGAAATCTGGGCAAAACGCAAGCTCGATCAGATTGCACTCCTCTCTCGTCCACAAGCGATCGCGATTCGGAATGGCGAACCTGTAACCCTCGATCCAGGTGAAATCGTTCTTGGTGACATTCTACTGGTGCAATCCGGCGACCAAATTCTCGTCGATGGAGAGATTGTAGAGGGACGCATTGAAGTCGATGAATCTTTGCTCACTGGAGAATCTGACTTGATTGCGAAAGCCGTCGGAAAAACCGTCTATTCTGGAAGCTTCTGTGTCAGTGGGAAAGCGTACTATGAAGCTCAGAAAGTCGGAACAGAGACAATTGCTTATCGAATCATGTCAGGCGCACGAGCGTTTCGACAAGTTTACACACCGCTGCAACGCGAAATTAACCTCTTGATTCGAGTGCTTCTATTGCTTGCCTGTTTTTTGTGGGTATTAGTAGCACTGAGCTTTGTAAGCCGATCGCAACCGCTCGATGAAGTCGTACAACGTGCAGCGGTTGTCGCAGGGTTAGTTCCGGCTGGGCTACTGATCGCGATTACGCTTGCTTATGCAATGGGAGCGGTGCGGATGTTGGGTAAGAACGTTTTGATTCAGCAAGCGAATGCGATCGAGTCGTTGAGCAATATCAATGTCCTTTGCCTCGACAAGACAGGGACTCTAACCACAAATCAGATTTGCTTGGAGATGATCTATCCGATTTCGGATATCGACGAAGTGGAGCTACGATCTTTGTTGGGAAGCTATGCAGCGAGTACGAATTCTCCCAATCGCACCAGTGATGCGATTCTCAAGAGTTGTGCGGGTCAAGTCGCATCAGTAATGTGTGAAGCTCCATTTTCGTCTGCTCGTAAATGGAGTGGAATCTCGTTCCAGTCGCTGCCTGGGGCATACATCTTAGGCGCTCCAGAAATCTTATGTGAGCATATCTTGTTTAAAAAACAAGAGCATTCTGCATTCATCAATCAGCAATCCCAAGCAGGATTGAGAGTTGTCTTGTTTTGTCATAGTCCCTTTGCCTTACGAGAAGATGCTGCTACTTTTTTACCGACAAAGCTTGCTCCACTCGCAATTTTGGTATTTAGCGATCAGTTGCGCCCGCTTGCACGAGAAACGCTACAAGGTTTTGTAAAAGCAGGAATCACAATCAAGATCATTTCTGGTGACAATCCTCAGACTGTGGCAGCACTCGCAAAACAAGCTGGCTTTAGCGAAAACATTAAGTTGGTTTCTGGGAAAGAACTGGCACAGATGGATACAGCGCAATTCGTACAGGCTGCATTAGCCTGCAATGTATTTGGACGCATTACACCAGAGCAGAAATCTCAGTTGGTGCAAGCATTACGGGGAACGGGGAACTATGTGGCAATGACCGGGGACGGCGTGAATGATGTGCTATCGCTGAAGCAAGCAAATTTGGGAATCGCAATGGAGAGTGGCAGTAAAGCCACACGCGGAGCCGCAGATATTGTTTTGTTGAAAGATTCCTTTGAAGCATTACCGCAGGTGTTTCTTGAAGGTCAACGGATTCGTAATGGGATTCGAGACGCGCTGAAGTTGTTTATGGTGCGATTATCTTGTGTAGCGCTGTTGATTTTTGCGATCGCAATCGTCACCGATAGTTTTCCGCTGATGAACAAACACAGTGCGATCGTGACGCTGATCGGTGTTGGCATCCCGACGATGTTTTTCCCGCTGTGGGCAAAACCTGGAGGAAGTCGCGATCGGAATTTGATTCGCTCGATGCTGCACTTCTACATTCCAGCCACAATTACTCTGACCTTCGTTGCCCTCTTCGTTTATTTGCTGTACCTCATGAGAGCCGTGGTTGACTTGGCACCCGCCCTAGAATTGAGCCAGGTAGACTACAACATTCCACGAACCGCTTTGGTCACGATTCTCGTCTTTTGTGAATTGTTGCTCATTCTATTTCTCAAGCCGCCGCTAACTTGTTGGGTTGGTGGAGAATCAATTAGCAAAAACTGGCGATATACGATCGTCGCCCTCATTTTAGGGGCTGTCTATCTAACGATTCTCTCTACTCCAACACTTCGGGGCTTTTTTGAACTTTCTCCGCTCAGCGGTATTGATGTTTTATTCCTCGGATTTCTGGCGCTGGAATGGTGTTTTATCGTGCGTTGGACTTGGCGGACGAAATTTTTTGATCGCTTTCTCGGAATCAGCTTGCAGTGAGGCTAATCGGATGACTTCTTCTAACATTCCAGAATACAAAGTCAGTGGGTGGGAAACTTTCGCGATCGCCGCTGGAGCAGGCTTATTAATTGCGCTCGGTGGGATCGGAGTCGCAACACGGTTCATCGTCAATATTTTCGATCCGGTTCGGGCTGAAACAATGGCAACTAGCATCATGGCTTATCAGATTCCAGGTGAAACCCAAGGGGTAGCCAGTTTGCGCTTATCCGATGTCAAAATTGCATTGATTGAGAGCAAGAACAGTTCAGACGACATTCGATTGATTATCGCTCGGATTCCAGCACAGCAAGCAAGTGATACGCATTGGGTGGAATCGTTATTACAAGACAGCTTTCTCAGCACCTCAGCGACTCAAAATAATGAAATAGATCCAGACCCAGATTTACGAGTAGCATCCACACAAACACAGCCGAAACTACTTTGTAATATTAAGACATCTGTAACAGTCTCACAGGGAACGATCTCACGATTGTCGCGAACAGAACCTGGAATTCGATATCGAGCTAAAATAATGCAGCGCAACGAACAGTATTTAGTCACTTTAATGGTCGGTGGCAAAGATGCTCAACAGAAAGCTGACAGCATTTTTAGCTCTCTGTCATGCAGATAATTCTTGTTTTTCTACATTAAGTCTCCATGTCTACCCATCATTCAACCTCAACCCATTCGACTCTAGAAGAAGCCGAGCCAAATCGTCGCTTTGGCAAAGGTGTATTGTTACTCCTCATCGGAGGTCTAATCATTGGCGGTGGCGGCTGGTACGCCTACAGTCAAATCAATCGAACCATTGCAAGCGCGATCGCGGTCACAATGATCCCTGCGATGCAAGGCAATGTCGAAAATAGCGTCAACGAGAGCGGCACGATCGAACTCGGTGGGCAACAGTTGCTCCGATCTCCAAGCGAAGTGACCGTTGAGCAAGTCAATGTCAAAGAGGGCGATCGAGTTCGCAAAGGTCAAGCTCTGGTAGTCCTACGAAATCGACAGGCACAAGAACAAGTCAAAGATCAACTCGCTGAAAATGCCAAAGCAGAACTAGATTTATCACAGGTGCGGGCGAAAGTGACCGAAGCCGCTCAAAAATTACAGCAGGCAAAAGATGATCCTGATCTCGTTCGCGCTCAAGAGAAAGTTGCTGAAGTACAAACTCAAGTCAAAACTGCTGAAACTCGATTCAAGGAGTCTCAAGCACTGTTGAAAAGAGGCTTTATCTCAGCAACCGAACTACAAACCGATCAAACGACTCTAGATACTGCAAAATCAACCCTTCGAGACACTGAGATTGCAGCATTCAAAGCTAAACGTGAACACCAAAACAAAGTTACTACGGCTCAAATGGCGCTCGATGATGCGGAAGTGACGTTAGCTAAAGCTGAAATTGATATTCAGAAAGGGCGGGAGAAATTACAAGGATTAGAGCGACAATTAAGCGATCGCATTGTCACCGCTCCGATCAATGGCATTGTTCTGCGAGTCAATGCCAGAAACGGCGATGGCATCAAGACAGAAAGCCCAATTTTATCGATCGGTGATCCCAATCAAGAAACGATTCGCCTACAACTCACGACGCTCAATGCTGCAAAAGTTAAAGTCAACCAACCTGCAAGAGTGAATCTGCTCGGACCGCAAATGCAGCAGTTTACAGGAAGAGTCATCAGCCTATCCCCTCAAGCAACTGTACCCGGTGTACAACCCGGTGATCCTGCAAGTGCAGTGCCTGGAGGACAAGCCAAAGTCGAAGCTAAAGTCGTACTAGACAAACCAAGTAATACATTAATTCCCGGCAGTTCTGTGAACGTAGAAATTATTACTGAACAGCGTCAAAATGTGATTTTTGTTCCACCTGAAGCCGTTCAGCGGACTGAAGAACCGCCATTTGTCTGGCTCAAAGAAAACAATCGCGCTAAGAAACAGCCCGTTCAAGTGGGCTTACAAGGCTTACAGGGGATTGAAATCATTCAAGGCTTAAGAGCAGGGGATGAAGTGGCAATTCCTCAGCCCAATGCTCAGATTCAAGCGGGTAGCTTACTCACGACCGATCCACAACCGACTCCCTCACCTTAGACTATGGCACTCTCGATCGCTGAACTGCTCAAAATGACGTGGAGATCAACGCTTACTGATCTCGTCCGCTCTGGATTAACGACTTTTGGCGTATTTATGGGGGTTGCTGCGGTAAGTGCAACTCTAAACGTGCAATCGATTACGAATGCTCAGATCGAGCAGAAACTAGCTGAACGTGAAAAACCGTTTATCATGCCCTCAGTGTTTCCGACCGATGGTTCTCAACCTCCGCCCAAGTTTGAAGAAGCCGATGTCAGAGCGATTAAACAGGCGATTCCCATCATTCGATCGATTAGCATTATGGGCACTGTGGGCGGCATTCAGGGCGCTCAATTTGAAGATAAAGAAGTCCAGCAGTTAGATGTTCGCAGTGTGTCATTGAACTATCTCGACACCACCGGGCGCAGAATGCTTCAGGGGCGATTCTTCGATCGAGCAGACTTTGAGCAATACCGTCCAGTAGTGATCATTGATGAGAAGTTAGCGACTGCATTGTTTCAAGGGCGAAGTCCTCTACGACAGTCTATTTTTGCGGGTGGAACTCGACTCACTGTGATTGGTGTGACGCAGACAAAAACTGATGCTACAGGGGTACAAACTCAGGGGACACTTTGGCTCAATGATAATTTTGCAGCGGTCGCTCAAGGCGATAGTCGGTTTGTCAGTTTACAGGTTAGCCCTCATACGCTCGAACAGATTCCCGAACTGCGTCAGCGTCTAGAACAATTTCTCATGCAGCGCTATCCGCAAACGAGTGTTTATCTCAACGACAACGCAACCGATTTGCTCAAGGAAAAGGAAACTCAAGCGATTACGGCGCGATCGCTTTTAGTCATTGGTTTAATTGCACTCACGATCAGCGGTGTGGGAATTGCAAATATTACGATCGCGGCTGTCATCGAACGAACCAAAGAAATCGGCATTCGTCGAGCCATCGGAGCGACTCGCTCAGAAGTAATGCTGCAATTTGTGATGGAAGCCTTATTACTGAGTGTGATTGGAGGAGCAGGCGCGATCGCAGCAACGCATAGCTTAACTCAGGTTGCTACAACTACGATCGTTAAAGTGCCCTATCACTTCTCGATTCAAGACGCGGCGCTTGCAATGGGATCAGCGGTTGTCGTTGGGGTTGGATCTAGTTTTCTCCCAGCATTGCGAACCTCGAAAATTGACATCATTAAATCGTTAAGGAGTGAGTAACTCATGCTGTCTAGAGTTGCAATTGTCATCGGCTTACTGGTGCTGTGGAGCTATTCCGCTTCAGCACAGTCTAACTCATCGAGAACCGTAAACTTAACCCTGCCAGAAGTTGTGACATTGCTGTTGCAAAACAATTTGGATTTGAGAAATGCAACGCTCGATCGCATTGTCCAACGCCAACAACTCCGAGAAGCGGAAAGCGCCTTTACTCCTCGAATTGAGCCAAAGCTAGAAATCCGCACCCAGCAATCTTTATCGAGCAATGACCTGCTAAATTCATCGAGTACGGATCAACTGGCTCAAGTCGTTGGAACCATGCGAACCCCGATCGGTACAACTCTGACTGTTACTGCTTCTCCGTTTGAGTCAAATCGCTTCGGAGTCACGGTGACACAACCGTTGCTCAGAGGGTTTGGATCGGTCAATCGCATTCCTGTTCAACAAGCAAGACTGAGCGAGAGCCGCAATCAACTCACTTTGCGTCAAACCTTGAGCAGTCAGATTACACAAGCAGGAACAAGTTATCGAAACCTAGCGCGATCGCAAGAACAATTGAGAATTCAACGACTCTCGTTCGAGAGCCAGCGCCAACAAGCCGAATTTACCAAAGTGTTAGTTGATGCAGGCAGACGACCGCGATCGGCATTAGTAGACATTGAAGCCAACATTGCCGTGACCCAAACCCAACTCGTCAATGCTCAAAATACGGTCAAGCAAGCCCAATCTGATTTGCTTCAGCTATTAAATCTCGATGAGCCATTAAACATCGTTGTGCCGCAAAGCGCGATCGACGAATTCAAATCCGAATCGCCACTCGCTAACTCAATGCTTTCACAGTCTCCTGAAACGTTACTCAATCTTGCTTATGCTCAACGTCCTGACTATTTGCAGGCGTTGCTCGACATTCAATCGACTGAACTGAATCAGCGAGTTGTAGCCGATAATCGCCGCTGGAGTTTGAATCTTGAGGGTAGCATGAACATGGGAGACCGTTCGCAGACAGCAGGCGCGATCGTCCTCAGTCGCGTGTTAAACGACCCAGCGATCGACACTGCTTTTCAACAAAGTCGGGTCGATGTCTTAAAGCAACAGAATAATTTGACGAAACTGCGTGAGTCGATCAAGATCGATGTCGAAAGTCGATTGCGCGATGTCAGTGCGGCACGCGATCGCATTACTTCTGCCCGACAAGCACGAGAATTAGCCGAACAGCGATTAGCGAACGCGAATGAGCGATTCCGACTGGGACGGGGTACAGATATTTTTGAAGTGATATCGCTGCAAAACGGTGTGGTCGCGGCTCAAAACGATGAAGTGAACGCGAGAATCGAACTCCTGGATACGATCTCACGCTTAGAACAATCGATCGGCATTACGCTGGATACCTGGAAAACTGCTGTTGATGAAAGCAAGCTACTTCAGATTCCGCGATGAGTAGACGCGATCGTAACTGTAATGGTCGTGCCACGTTCTGAGGCACTATCAATCTGTAGGATTGCCTCTTTCACACAGTAGCGCCACTGTTCCCATAGGGTAAACGCGCTTCCAAAAAATTTTCAGCGTCTTGGGACGCATGGACTAAAACGGTGAAAGAAATTCCTACTAAACTATAAGGAAGCTCCTCTAAATTCTCTTACGATGCTGAAAACAGACCGTTTGCCACAGGTAGATATGGCGAGACAGACGTGTCCTGCACTTTCGGGGCAGCCTATCTTATCAAGTGAGCAGTCCGGGTGGAATGGCATCTTTTTTCACTATTACGATCATCCCACCCATCACAGCCCAGATCATCAGTGGGTGCAGCATATTATTGGCATTCCAGACCGCTTAGAGCAGCCTGAACATTCCGAACATCGAGTTGAAGGAAAAGTCCACAACTGGCACTGCAACCCTGGTGAACTCCTGCTGATTCCGGCTGGAGTCGAATACGCCTCGCACTGGTACACTGCGGGTGAGTTTTCCCTGCTGGGATTTTCTCCGCGTTGGGTTGAACAGGTCGCTCAAGCGGCAGTGCAACTGAACCGAGTTGAATTGGTTCCGCAAGTCGGAATTGTTAATCCGTTGGTGCAACAGATCGGACTTGCACTCAAAGCCGATGTGGAAGCACAGTATCCCGCAGGTCGAATGTTTGGCGAATCTCTAGCGACCGGGTTAATCCTTCATTTACTCAAGCAGTATTCAGCTTCGCAACCTCGATTCGGTGCGGATCTTGAGGGTCGTTTGGCTGCACATCAATTGCAGAAAGTGTTTGATTACATTGATGCTCATCTCGATCGAGACCTAAGCCTATCAGAAATTGCAGGTGTATTAAACCTGAGTCAGTACCATTTTTGCCGTTTGTTCAAACAATCGATAGGGATTGCCCCGCATCAATATCTCACGCAATGTCGCATCGATCGCGCCAAACAGTTGTTACTGACAACTCAAATGACGATCGCTGAAATTGCGCTGGAAGTCGGCTTGAACAATCACAGTTCGTTTACTCGGCTATTTCGTCGAGCAGTCGGAGTAACCCCCAAGCAATTTAGAGCATCGCAGTAAAATTCAGCAAGATTCGCACAGGTTGAGCAAGTTTCGTCAAGCATCAAGTCAGGCGCAGCCGTTACACTCAGCGTACTGATATTGAGGAAAGCAAAGAACAAACTATGACAACGCTCAAACCTGATGAAAAGACATCAAAGCCGGATGCTGTCAAAAAGAAATCAGTCAAATTCAGCTTGCAACAAAAGAACTGGGTGCTATCCTTTCACATTGGCTTTGCGACTTTGTGGACGGGAGCCGTTCTCTCGATGTTTCTGATTGCCTTCAGAAATAAAGGTACAGCCAATGCTGATATTCTGTTTGCACTCAATTCGGTGATCAATCTACTCGATGATTTTGTTGTGATTCCGTCTGCGATCGGTTCTGTGATTACTGCTACACTCTTATGCTGGCAAACGAACTTCGGATTTTTCAAATTCTACTGGGTGATCACAAAGTGGGTACTTTCGACTGCCCTGATTATCTTTGGTACGTTTTGGCTATTTCCCTGGGCGAACGAAGCCACAGCCATTTCAAGCAGTGAAGGACTGCGATCGTTGCAAAACCCGATCTATTCGTTTGATGCAGTTGGAGTACTGCTCGGAACGCTGATCCAAGTGCTATTTCTGTTTGTGATTATTACAATTTCCGTTCTCAAACCTTGGGGAAGACGGTCAGTTCAAGACAAGCAAGCAAAATCCTCTGCTTCAAGCTAATTTTCTCCATCAGCAGCTCGAATTGGAGCGCGTCTGCCCATTGCAACGCAAAACGTTACACCACCCGCAAAACCCAATGTCTGCGGTGTTAAGGGTTCTCCTAGTAGTACGGCTGACCCAAGAATCGTGAGAAAAGGCTGAATCAGTTGAACCTGTCCGACACGAGCAATTCCGCCGATCGCAAGCCCTTGATACCAAGCAAAAAATGCGAGAAACATACTAATCATGCTGACATAAGCAAATCCCAAACCCGCACGAACAGAAAGATGCGTTGGTAACGAAACATTAGCAACAAGCAGAATTGCCAGTAACACCGGAATCGATAACACGAGTGACCAACAGATGACCTGCCACCCGCCGAATCTCCGTGCCAGAATTGCACCTTCGGCATAGCCCAAACCCGCTGCTGCAACCGCACCCAGTAAAGCAAAGTCGGCAAAATCCAGCGTTCTCGTACTGAAAGAAAGCGCAAAACCAATCACCAGACTACTACCGACAATCGCGAAGAGCCAGAACTGCGCCGAGGGTCGTTCCTTCGCCCGCCAAACGCCAGCCAATGCGGTTGCGAGTGGTAGAAGCCCTGTGATCACCGCGCCATAAGACGCTGGAACATCTTTCATCGCAACAGCAGAGAGGAATGGAAAGCCAATCACAACGCCAGCAATCACGATCGCAAACTGCGGCAGAAATCTCCAGTGCGGGGGTGCTTGGCGACGAACGAGTAAGACGATCGATGCCAGTCCTGCTGCCACTAAAGCGCGACCAATTCCGACAATAACCGGATCAAGGTCAGTGACGGCTGCACGAGTCGCGGGTAAGGTCAGACTAAATCCCAGCACACCCAAGAACCCGTAAGTAAAACCAATTCGTTCAGACTGTTGATTCACCAAATCTGCGATCGCTCCCTCAAGAAATTCTCAATCGTGATCATAATCGCATCGAAAAATACTGCCGCCAACTGGCAGAAAGAAACGGACAGTCAGCGAGTTCGGCAAAATCCGCTTGACCCCGATAAAACGCATGATTCACTCGTGCAATGCTCCATTCGGGAAGTGGGCGTTCCACCAGAACCAACGGCAATCCGCTCTCGACCAGTCCTTCAGCGAGGACACGAAAGTACCAACCGGATCGTCCCGTGTTGATCACACGCTTGGGTAAATCCTTCATCCGCCATCGCCGCGCTAATTTCCAACATGGCTCTCTTGGTTGTGATACTTGGATTCGGGCTGCGCCCACAGCATAAATATCTCCGATACAGACATCTTCCTCAGATTGAGACGAAACGGTAAAGTTTTCACCAAACGCACCATAGGGAAAATGGGATAAATCGAGTTCCTGTTGCCAGCAGGGGTAATGTTGTGCAGCATAAGCAAGCACCGCTTTCTCAACCCCGCCATGTAGCACCAAATCTGCTTGTCCATCCCCAACCAGATTTGTTTTTCCTAGATAAACGGCTCCAGCAATCGGTTCTTTGAAAAAGCCTGTCGTCCAAGGTCGATCCATTAGATCTGCGGCTCCTTCGACTCCGAGTTGTTGGGGTAAGCCTACCTGAATCGATAGGATGCGAGGAATCTTCATGAGTACAGTGGAAATTAGTTATGCGATCGCGGACAACTCAGCACCAAAATTAACGTGAAACACTGCTCCATCAAGAACGAGTGCGGGAACGGTCTTCACACCTGCGGACTCTGCTTCTGCGATTCGTTCTGGCGTTGCGGTCAAATCTATATATTCCAACTCGTAGCGATCTGAATCGAGATGCTGCACGATTGCACGATCGACTCCAATGCAAACACCACAATCACCGCGTCCCATATAAAAAATTCCTTTGGTTTTCATGGTCTAATTCTCCGGTTGCTATAGTGAGCGACAAAAGGACTATAAAAAACCACAGCCCTAACCGCAAGCAGGCACTTTTTCGTCAGGGAGGTACGTTTTGGTTGCAAATGCGAACTCACCGAATGATCAGAATCTAAAAGATGTTTCGACTGGCTCAAGTCTGCTGATTGAGATCTTTGAGGATTGTATCGGGTGTAAATGGACGCTGCACATCTTGATGCAAATCCGCAGCGGTGTAAATCGTCCAGGAGCCTTGGTGAAGACAAAACCAGGATTAACAACGAAGATATTGAATGAACGCCTTGGTAGGATGGTTCAATTCAGCATTTTAGAGAAGTTCAGCTATCCTGAAATTCCTCCGCGTGTTGAGTATCGATTGACCGCTTTCGGGCAAGAATTCAGCGAAATTCTCGATCGTATCGAAGATCTACAAAACAAGTTCATGAGCAATTTACAAAAATAATCCACCTCTAAATAATCTGTTGATTCAGACGAGGGCAGATTGAGCACTCCAAAACTGCTGCCACTTGCCATTGAGTTCAAGCACCTTGAGCAATCCGAGTGCGCGACTACCTTGGGGTCTCCAACTT
>NZ_JBNXVP010000073.1:0-21768 GCF_050565645.1 Leptolyngbya sp. AN10 | reverse complement strand
CACGATAGTCTTATGATAGCATATTCATCATAAGATGCGTTGAGAGTCTTTCTGCATTGATATCCTAGAGATTGGCGCTACCGCGCCGTCGCTATCCATCCCCACCGCATGGCGGATGGGATATTCCGCGAAGAGAGATAAACTGTTTGAGATCAGCTTGCATCGGTTGGTGAGGTCATTGTTCTTGCCTCAGTCTTCCCAGCTTTCATATCTCAGGTAGGATTGCTATATTACAGTTGCAGATAGTCCAAATGAGCAATTTCTAGGCTTATTTTGGCACTCTAATCCCAAAAAATCCTGAAGATTGGGACAATGAAACAACGCTTTCAGAACCTGAAAAGATATCTAGAACTGTAATACTAAGACAGTAGGACTCTAGTTATGAAACGACTTTTTTGTCTCTTATGCCTAGCATCTTTTCTTCTCATCACAGTGACCATGGATCAGCCTGTTTTTGTTGATGCTAAAGATAACTTGCTGCTGCTGCCTCAAAAATCACGATCGATCTATCCAGACTTCATCGGGTACAACGGAGATACTCATCTACTGTGGAAAGGAAATCCGTGGGACGATGCTAAATTATTGCAAACCTTTACCACCCTCAGTCCTGGAACAATTCGGTATCCGGACGGCTCTCCTGCAAACTATTGGGACTGGAAAGTTGGGCATCTTGACACGACGCTAGACACTCGTAAATTCATGGTTCCCTGGTGGATGGGCAATCTATTTGAGTTGAAGGATAAAGCGTATACCGTCGAGAATTTGCACAAAGCCGCGATCGCAGCAAAAGCCTCGGTTGTTTTCAATCTCAACGTGGTGACAGACAATGAAGGAGTCGGTGCTGGTAGACCCGAATATCAGATCAAGATGCTGAAATACTGGCAGAATCTGGGAATGCCGTTAAAGTATGTAGAGCTTGGAAATGAACTCTCTGCGAAGTGGCAGGAAAGTTTGATTGCTGAGCCGGATGATTATAAAAATCAAGCGGGATATACCGCAAAATACAACACTTCCAAGGCTTACATCTCAGACATGAAATGGTGGATTAGTGAACTTCGCAAGAATTTGCAAGGGAACTATAAAGTTGCGCTGGTTGGTGCTGCTTCTCCTCCGTATCAGCAGTATCGACGAGAAAAAGAGTGGAATCTTGATTTAGACGCAAGCTTGGATCAGCTTTTCGGTTCAGACAAGGCAAATGCACTGACACTGCATCATTACTACGACACCAGTGCCAATTCTCCTGGAGCAGTCTCGACCGATGATTTTATTACTAAAGGCTTGGATGGTTGGTACTACACCCTGAACGATACGTTTCTCAAGCATTTCAAAAACCCGAACTTTAGAAAGAACGTTGAGCTGTGGATTACCGAATACAACATCGACGGGAGCGGTGAAGGCAAATGGTATGACACTTGGAACCAGGCTTTATACATCGCTGCTTTTCTCAATGAGCAATTGCGGAATGAACAAGTCACGCTGACCAACTTTCACGGCTTGTATAAAGGTCAGTTCGGCGCACTGAAAGAAGATTTATCCCTGTCACAGCCTGGACGAGTGTTGCAACTATTTGGGCAAGCGATGAAAGGGATGACTGCTGCTGTTTACTACGGACCCAAATCCTCGAAGGAAACGATGCTGAATCAAAAATATCAGGGTGTGTTCGCTTGGTTGTTTAGCAACGCGACTGAGCGATCGATGCTTCTGTTCAATTTGACCCAGAACGAGCAAACAATCTCGATCTCTCAGCCGCCCTTTAGAAGAAATGTAACCGTTAACACGATCACTGAAAAAGGCAAGGTTTCTAGCAAGATTCCTCGCAGGCTGCACCAAGTTAAACTTCCAGCTCGGTCGATCGGGCTACTGGTTGCATGATTGGATTTCCTCGAATGCCCTTGCGAATAGAATTCGGTGGGCATTCGCAGGAAGTCTATTAACGATCGTTCCACTCTGATAACACCAGTTCTAAAGCTTGATGCCAGTTTGGTAGCTGAAGATTAAACGTTTGAGAAATTTTAGTCAGATCAAGCGAGGAGTAAAGGGGTCTTTTGGCGGGAGTTGGATACTCCTCGGATGAAATCGGGAGCACTGCTTTGATCGCTTGTTGCTCGAAGCTTTTGGTTAGCTCAAAGATTGTTTTTGCAAACTCGTACCAACTGGCTTGTCCAGTTGATGTCAGATGGTAGATGCCTTGATAGTCATTGAGAAAACGAGTTGGATCTGGCTTTGCTTGAGCTACAATTTGAGCCGTGACTTCAGCGATCGTGCGGCTCCAAGTTGGTGCGCCAATTTGATCTGCGACAATCTTCAATTCTTGGCGTTCCTGAGCCAGCTTCAGCATCGTTCGCAGAAAATTTTTACCCCGCAACCCGTAAACCCAACTGGTTCTAAAAATCAAATAAGGGACCTCGATCGTTGCAAGCGCCTGCTCGCCCGCGAGCTTTGTTTTACCGTAGACATTGAGCGGATTTGGTCGAGCTGCTTCACCATAAGGTGCTGTTTGCGTCCCGTCGAATACATAATCCGTCGAGTAATGAATCACGCCAGCATTCAACCGCTTTGCTTCTTCAGCAATAATCTGGAGTGCTTTTCCGTTCACGGTCATAGCTAACTCTGGCTCTGTCTCTGCTTTGTCAACTGCGGTATAAGCGGCAGCATTTACAATCAGCGTGGGTTGAACTTCACGTATGACTTCACGGATACGATCGCTCTTAGTGAGATTCATCGATCGATATCCCTTTGAAGCATGGCTCACACAAACAAGCTCGGCAAGCGTGCTGAGTGTTCGTTGAAGCTCCCAGCCAACTTGTCCGGTTGCACCGATTAGTAGGATCTTGACCATGCAAATACCTCAGCTTCTCTTAGCTTTTTGCCAGATTGATCCTTACTTGACAGGATCGGCGGATCTCCATCCAGTGCCCAGTCGATCGCAATTTCAGGGTCATCCCACAACAAACAGCGCTCATCCGATGGAGAATAAAAATCCGTTGTCTTGTAGACGACTTCGGCAAACTCTGATAGCACTAAAAATCCATGTGCAAATCCGGGCGGAACCCAGATCTGCTGTTTGTTCTCAGCACTGAGCCGAACGCCGACCCACTCTCCGAAAAATGCTGAATCTTTGCGAAGATCAACCGCAACATCAAAAATTTCGCCAATCACAGCTCTGACTAACTTTCCTTGGGTCTGCTTGATTTGATAATGCAATCCGCGTAGAACATGGCGAGCCGATCGAGAATGATTGTCCTGCACAAAGCGATCGTGAATTCCCGCCTGTTTTAACAATTCTACTTCGTTATAACTTTCGTAGAAAAATCCTCGTTCATCTCCAAATACACGAGGTTCGAGAATCAATACGTCTGGAATTTTAGTTGGGATGACATTCATTGTTCTAGTGCCAACACTAAATTACCTGGTAAACAATCGTTGAGCGGTAGCAAAATTCGGACTGCGATCGAGATCAGCAACCCGACATTGAAGCAATCAGTTCGGTGTAAGTTGTGGCTGCCTTTGCATACGTGTAGAGAGAAGTAGACGGTGCGCGATCGCGCTGCTCCTTGGCTTCAAGCTCACGCAAAACTTTAACGGCTGCACTTTGCAACTCCTCTGGATCAATTGGAATCACCGCATCACCACCAGATTCCTGTGTCGCTACATTATTTTTGCTGACGATGACACGGCGATCGAAAGAAGCAGCCTCAGCTACTGGACTGCCAAATCCTTCATGCTCTGATAAAAACACAACGGCTGTTGCATGCTGATACCAAGCTGCTAATTCTCGATCGTCCATGTAGCCCTGATAGTGCACCCAGGGAATGGTCTCGATCGACTGTAAAAACTGTTCTCCAGCTTGCTGAGTGGTCGCGTTCATGCCGCCTGCAAGATGTAATTCCCAGGGCTGTTGGGTCTGCTCTCTTAAAGCCTTCACCAGTGCAACCGCTTCTGGTAATCGCTTCCCAACCGGATCGATTCGACCGACGGACAAGAGAAACGGGGTTGTTGGCGCATCGATTAGTGCTGGAATGAGTCCTGCTAACGGTGAATCAACTCCGTTTGGAATCGTTTTAACTTTCTCCCAAAGTCGAGACCCAGAACGAAAATGAAGCAAATCCGCTTCGGTTGCTTTGCTGACTAAAATAATCTTGTCAGCAAACCGAATCGAAGACTCTAAATAGATCAGAGAGCGCAAGCTCGTTTTCAAGCGAGACCCATATTTATCTTTTGCTTTCCACTCGTTCACATCATGAATCACAGCAATCGATCGAGGATGCCAAGGCAAAATGACTGGATTAGAAAGCCAAACTACTGTGTCGATTTTTTCTGTGTCGATCTTTTCCTGGCTGCAATACTGAGAGAAGTGAGTACACATCCAAAGGTAGCGCTTCATTGGAGAATCATCGAGCGCGGGCAGAATTTGCACGATCGATTCTAGCTTTTGCAAAGCTGGCGTGTTGTTAAACGCATTCGGCGAGCTAATGATTTTGACATCAATCCCGCGATCGTTTAATTGTTGCACCAGCGGCGGAACTAATCGATCGATATAAACCCCAATCCCCATTTTGGGTCCTAAGTAGTGAGCAACTAAAGCAATCGTCATAATGTTCAAAGGTGAATGAAATTCGATCGGGTCGTAGCAGAGAATTAGTGTCCCGCTAAGGTTGATTGCTTTCCGAACGACATCAATGGCTGTGACACCCATTGGGGTAGGTCGCGAATAGAATCAATCACTGCATTGGCTTGCGTGTTCAGTTCATCGATCGGATGACCCGATCGCACTAGAACATTCAAACCGACTTGGGCTGCTAATCCAGCTTGAATATCGCTTTCTTTGTCTCCAACTAAAATCGATTGTTCCAAATCAATTCCCCAATCGCGCTGTGCTCGAAGCAGCATTCCTGGATGAGGTTTTCTGTCTTGACAGGCTTGACGATATTGACCGATGCCGTGTGTTGGATGATTTGGGCAATAGTAAGTTTGAGCGATTTCAATTCCTCGATCGAGAAATTGCTGAATCATCCAGGTGTTCAATGTGTGAAACTCTGCTTCTGAGTAGTAGCCACGAGCAATTCCTGCCTGATTCGTAATCACAATTAGCAAGTAATTCTGTCTTTGAAAGAAAGCACAAGTTTCAAAAACGCCATCGATAAACTGAAAGTCTTCGATGCGGTAGACATAACCATTTTCCTGATTAATCACACCATCTCGATCTAAGAACAATGCCTTCATGCTCGGACTCCTATTTCCCTTTGCGCTTTCTGATAATCTTCAGGAATTCCGATATCAACAAAGTATTCACTGCACGAAAAGCCATGCACCCGAATTTGATCAAGATAGCGCTGTAGAAAATCAGTTTCAAAAGAGAACTTGCTTGGCAAATTAAACCGCTCGAAGAGTGTCCGATTGATTAAGTACACTCCACCGTTGATGTTGCCTTGAATACAGTGCTGCTTTTCTTCAAATCGAACAATCTGTGTGTTTGAAAGCACAACATTTCCATACCGATCGAAGTTCAACATCGGCTTGAGCGCCAGTGTCAGATCTGCTTGATGATCTAGATGAAAGCTGAGCATCCGATTGAGGGGAATTTCAAACAGCGTATCCCCGTTCACGACTAAAACCGGATCTGCTTGAGTGTGCTGCAATGCCTGTCGAATTGCTCCTCCTGTTCCTAATAAATCATGTTCGATCGAGTACGTGAGCTTACAAGAAGAATAGCAATCACCAAAATAAGATTGAATCGCTTCGTACTTGTATCCCACGGATAAAATGACTCGATCGACCCCTTGTTTCACTAAGTAAGTTAGTAGCACAGCTAAGAATGGCTCAGAACCCATCGGAGCCATCGGCTTAGGGAGTCCATTTGTGATAGTTCTAAGGCGAGTTCCAAGTCCACCTGCGAGAATAATAGCTTCCATCAAGTTCAAGAGTATAAAAATCTAACAAGGCAGCCCCCTGACGCTAAACCAATTCGTGAAGAAGACGCGCTTCACCAAACAAAGCTTCCTCGACCACTGAGCAAATAATGTGAATAATCAAAATGTGACATTCCTGAATTCGAGCTGTGTTAGAAGATGGCACTCGAATGCAGTAATCACACAGTTCAGCCAGCCTGTTGCCTGCCATCCCGGTTAGACCTACGGAAATAACTCCTTTTTCTTTGCAAGCCTCAACCGCCCTCACAATGTTGAGAGATTTTCCCGATGTTGAAATTCCGATAAAAAGATCGCCTAGAACACCATTTGCCTGGACTTGGCGACTAAAAATGCGATCGTATCCATAATCGTTCCCGATCGCCGTTAGCATTGAAGTATTTCCGGTAAGTGCGATCGAGGGAATGCCAGGTCGATCGAAATTAAATCGACCGGATAGTTCCGCTGCCATATGTTGAGCATCACTAGCACTGCCGCCATTGCCAGCTATCAAGGTTTTGTTGCCTCTTCCGTAAACTTCAATACATTTCTGAGCGACTTGGTGAATGGTAGAGACTGTTGCAAAATCCTCTAACAGCTTTTGCTTAACCTTATAAGATTCACGAATCTCGTTCTGGATCGAGTCAAGGACTAAATTGCTCATGATTGAAGTACCGATAGAGTTAGAAGCTGGACTGTATGTTTTTATAAAGACATGCCAAAAGAAGGCGTTGCTCAGCACTAAACCACCCAAGATTGAGCACCGCGTTCAGTGAAATGAAAATTTGTAATTCTTCCTTCTAAATTGTTGAGTGCTCTGATCACGTTCATTTTTTGTTCTGGATGCGTCATGAACACAATGAAACCACCCCCGCCTGCACCTGATACTTTTCCAGAATAAGCTCCGCTACACATTGCAATCTCGTAAGCGTGTTCGATCTGTCCGCTAGTAATACCTCGCGCCATTTTTTTCTTTGCTTCCCACGATCGCCCTAAAATTTTGGCAATGTCTTTCATGCTGCCTTTGAGAACGGCTTCTTTCATCAGCACAGCATCTTGTCTGATCTGATGGGTTGCTTCTAGCGCTTCAGCATCCCCGACTTTCACGTTTTTGATTTGTTCATCAATGATTGTTGCAGACTCCCGTGAAACTTCTGTGTAATAAAGTAAGAGCGAGCTTTCTAGCTCATTAATCATCCAATCTTTGATTCTCAGCGGATTGACAATCACCCGTTCATCGCCGTGAAATTCAATAAAATTAAAGCCGCCGAATGTTGCAGCATAGGTATCTTGTCTACCTCCACTTAGCCCTAAATCTAACCGCTCAATCTCGTAAGCAAGGCGAGCCACTTCATATTCACCTAAGGGAAGCTTCAGCCACTCGACGTAAGCTGTAACCATTGCCACCACCATCGTGGAGGATGATCCCAGCCCAGAACCTGCTGGAGCATCAGAGTAAGTGGTTAGCTTCAGCGCGAGAGGCACATTCTGATTGAACTGCTTTACGATTCGGTTGTAGACTGCTTTATGCAAATCTAACCTGCCGTTAAATTCCAAGACAGGCTGAAGATCAAACATATCGGCTTCTTGGCGATCGGCAGCGACAAAAACGACTTTATCTTCTAAACCTATCTCGATCGTGCAGTAGGCATACAGATCGATGGTGACATTCAAAACCTGTCCACCATACTGATTGCAATACGGAGAGACATCAGAACCCCCGCCTGCAATGCCTAACCTCAATGGCGCTCTTGAACGAACAATCATAAAAACACTCCTGCTTCGCTTTCTTCTGAGCTACTTCTCGATCGAGGATTGGACAACTTCCGGTAATTGATCGGCTTTGTCTGGCAACTGCTCGGATGGCGATCGCACCGCATACTGCGTCAACAAAGCTTCGTAAGCTTTCAAATCTCGCTGTTCTGAAAACTCTTCCCAATAGCGAACAAGACTTGCCTGCCTCATTCGTTGTAACTCTTCTGAATCGTCTAACAATCGATCGAACTGAGTAGAACAATCAGAAATATGGTTAAAGTAGTGCGCTCCTGGTCCAGCAACCCAGCGTGTAAACGGATTATTGTGAGCTAAAACGGCTGATCCCGCCGCCAATGCTTCGACTAATGACGGATTTGTTCCACCCACTGCATGACCATGAACGTATAAACGCGCATAGTATCTTAAAGCTGCAACAGAAGCTTTATCGTAGATTGCTCCCAGAAAAACAACTTCCTCGCCTGCTGCTTTAACCACTTGCTGATGATACGGGAATTTTTTAGGACGGTAGTTGCCCAGTATGACTAACTTGTAGCCGCGTGGGTGACTAGAAAAAGCAGAAACAATCTCTAAAATATGGTTCTCTGGTTCAGGACGAGCAATGATTAATACATACTCATTTGGCACCAGATTGTAGGGTTTGAGCAGGGCTGCATCAGCTTCCTCAACCGGATCTTCACAATAGGGGATGACAGTAATCTTTTGCTTTGCTACACGAGAAGAAAGATGTTCCTTAATTGCAGGATGATCGGCAATCAGATGGGTGCCAATCCAACAGCCTAACCACTCGTTCATATAAAGCCAAAGTTTCTCAGGCAACTTCCATTTTTGCCTGCGCCACTCCATGCCATCCATGTTGATGAGGTTTGCAACCCTGCTAACCCAATATACAAGCCCAAATATGGCTGTATTGTAGCCGAGAGTTAACACGAGCTTGCTCTCACGAGCCGCATGTGCGACTGCTTTCCAATCAAATAGAACAGAGGCTAAAGCACCAGAGTCAGAGCTAGGAACTTGAATCAAACGAATCCCATTCCAGTATTCTTCGCTGATCTGCTGGACCGTGTCAGACTGGCAATACACAGTAACAAGCCAACCTTTTTCTGTTAGGTAAAGCGCTAGGCGTTCAGCAAAAGTTTCAAAGCCGCCGTAATTTCCAGGTATTCCCCGGCAACCCAAAATCGATAATGTTTTGTCAATTTCCATACGTTTCTACCACCTCATATCGGTGCTGAAGCGAAAATTAATTGAGAAGAAATTCTTTGCAAAAGCTAGTGATTGCAACAGTTTTACCGGCACAATTGCAAACACTTTCTAAAACAAAATGACCACAAAGTCATAGAATCATGACTTAACAAACGGGTGAAAAGCTATTAGTAATTTGAGCGAATTTACTGCTCACGAAACTCATCGACGGTGATACTCCCGATCACACTAACTGTCTGAAAAAAATTCGTCAAGGCACTTTTTTATTTTTAAAGTTTCTATGAAGTCTAATTCAATTTAAAGAATCTGTTGAAATACTTTCAAGGAGACAGTGTTCCAAGTTATTGACAGAAAAAAGGAAGTATCTACTGAATTAATCAGTATTGAGTTCAGACCTTTCGGACATTTAAATTTCTTCAATTCATCGGTATATCTGTCTAATTAACTTGCCAGAACGCCTTCTGTATGCGAGTTTAGCGCTCTTTAAAGTTGATGTACAAAGCTATACCGAATGAAGAAATTATTATCATTTGAAAAAGGGTTTATCGAATTACAGTTTTCCTGATTTTAGCCACATTTGTTATTTTTTTGAATGTACCAAAACACGCTTACCCTAGATTAAAGATTGTTGTTTCAAAACGAACATGATGGGCGTATATTTCGTTGAATTTCTGTTTTATCAATCCGTTATTAAGGATAGTGAGTTTGATTTGCTACAGATTGAAAAACGATCACAGTGATATTTCACGAAAGAAACCTGAGTGTTTCTTTCAAGCGAGAATTATAAATTCAAACACGTTCTAAATACAGGTAACTACTGTTCTATGAAATTTTTGCAAGCACAATCTGAATTTCATCCTTCAGCCAAATCCATTACAAAACGCTGGATTGATTTGGTCGGAAGCTTGGTTGGTTTAGCATTTTTGGCGATCGCTTTCTTACCAATTGCCAGCATGATTAAACTGGATAGTTCTGGGTCGATCTTGTATAAGCAACAACGCTGTGGATTAGGAGGATGCTGCTTTACACTCTACAAATTTCGCACCATGATTGAGAATGCTGATCAGCTAAAGCACACGATTCAGAATGAAGCTAAAGGAGCAATTTTCAAGAATCGCAATGATCCGCGCATCACTCGTGTTGGAAGGTTTTTACGCAGGACGAGCTTAGATGAACTTCCTCAATTTTGGAATGTTCTCCGGGGTGAAATGAGCTTAGTCGGAACCCGTCCCCCAACACCCGACGAAGTTGCTCAGTATAATGAGCGCCACTGGCATCGATTAATGGTCAAACCTGGGATCACTGGGATGTGGCAGGTTAATGGTCGATCGACGATCGAAAGTTTCGAGGAAATTGTCGATTTAGATTTGAAGTACCAAGCGGCTTGGACTCCTCTGTATGATCTCGTGTTGATCTGGAGAACCGTAACGGTATTACTTCTCCAGAAAGGAGCTTATTAGTTGGGAATCTTAAGCTCGAATCGCTTAGGTTAAGCGCAGTAGGACAATTGTTGATATTTAATCGAATACTAGAATCATGCAAACATTTCTTGTCACTGGCGGCACTGGTTTTATTGGCTCAAACTTTGTGTTGAAAGCACGAACGCAACAATGGGCAAATATCGTCAACCTCGACAAACTCACTTATGCCAGCAACCCACAGACTCTTTCGCAACTCCAGCAAGATCACGGGTATACTTTTGTGCGAGGCGATATCGCTGATTCTAATCTGCTACAACGCTTACTGAATCAATATCAACCGAGTGCCATTATTAACTTTGCTGCCGAGAGCCACGTCGATCGCTCGATTCTCAATCCTCAGGCATTCATCGATACGAACATTATTGGCACCTTTCAGTTGCTGCAAGCGAGTAAAGCTTACTGGGAACAACTCTCGATCGAACAACGCCATCAGTTCCGCTTTCTACATGTTTCCACCGATGAAGTCTTCGGCTCTCTTAGCCCCACTGCTCCCGCTTTTCGAGAAGACACTACCTATGCTCCAAATAGTCCTTATGCTGCTTCAAAAGCTGGATCTGATCATCTCGTTCGTGCTTATCATCACACCTATGGTCTTCCTACACTTACAACGAATTGTTCTAACAACTACGGTCCTCGCCAGTTTCCTGAAAAGCTAATCCCGCTCATAATCCTCAATGCCCTCGACAGCAAGCCTTTACCAATTTACGGAGACGGAAAAAACATTCGAGATTGGCTTTATGTCGAAGACCATTGTGATGCAATTTACCAAGTATTACAGCAAAGTCAGATTGGAGAAACCTACACGATCGGTGGCAACAATGAACAATCAAACTTAGCAGTCGTGGATCAAATTTGTACTTCACTCGATCGACTCGCTCCAAAACCGAATTTTCAGCACGCTTCCCTGATCACCTTTGTTAAGGATCGACTTGGACACGATCGACGATATGCGATCGATTGCAGCAAAATTAAGCGCGACTTGGGCTGGGAACCCAAAGAAAGCTTTGAGAGTGGGTTGTTAAAAACGATTCAGTGGTACCTCGATAATCCGATCTGGATCGAGCAAGTACAGTCAGGAGCTTACCAATCGTGGATCGACCAAAATTACGCAAATCGCGACCTTACACTGTCTCACTAAACACTTGAACAATCAACTTGAACAATCAACTTGAACAATCGAGGAACAACGATGAAAGGAATCATTCTCGCAGGTGGATCTGGAACTCGTCTTTATCCGCTCACTCATGTTGTAAGCAAGCAACTCATGCCCGTTTACGACAAACCGATGATCTACTACCCACTGTCTACACTGATGTTGGCAGGAATTCGAGAAATTTTGATTATCTGTTCTTCAGAACACCTCGCTCTATTTCAACAACTGTTACGAGATGGAAGCCAGTGGGGACTTCAGATCAGCTACACCGTGCAACCCCGCCCTGAAGGTTTAGCTCAAGCATTTATTCTCGGTGAAGCATTCATCGATCATCAGCCAGTTTGTCTACTGCTCGGAGATAACTTATTTTATGGACATGGCTTGGTCGAGGTTCTACAGCGTTCTGCCCAACTTCATGCAGGAGCACTGATCTTTGGCTACCGGGTCGCAGAGCCTCAACACTATGGCGTTGTGGAATTTGATGCTGATGGACGAGTAGTTAGCTTAGAAGAAAAACCAAGTCATCCGAAATCAAACTATGCCGTACCAGGAATCTATTTTTACGATGGTCGCGTTGCGGAATTCGCGGCTCAACTGAGTCCTTCTGCCCGCAATGAATTTGAAATCACCGACCTCAATCGCTTGTACCTCGATCGAGAACAACTGCACGTCGAACTGCTAGGACGTGGCTATGCTTGGCTAGATACGGGCACACACGAATCCTTGCATCAAGCTTCTAGTTTCATTCAGACTCTAGAGCAGCGACAAGGCTTCAAAATTGCTTGCATCGAAGAAATTGCTTATCGTCAAGGCTATATTGACCCTGAACAACTGTATGCGCTGGCAAAGCCGTTAGCAAAAAACAGCTACGGGCAATATCTTATGGATCTTTTGAACGGTGAGACTACCCTAGATTTGGAGTTGTCTCACTTGAATGCGAGTTCTTCAAAATTACGAGTGAAGCCATCTGTAGCAGTGCGATGAGCGATCATTTCAAGTTCAATGTGAAAATTGAAACTTTTGCATGACCAAGACGATCGACTTCTCCGATCGGTAACTCATACAGTCGGGATAATGGATTGTCATTCACGTCTCTCGCGTCGATCACCTGGATGGGAATGCGACTTGAAGGGAGCCAGGTTGAGCTGTCTAAATTTCCCCAGTAGCCTAAAAGGATAATCTGCTGTCGATCGAGTTTGATTCCTTTATCAGCAAGATAATTGGTGATTGCACCAAAGGCATGACTATTGTAGGAGTCAAGTCCAATAAACGTGCATCTCGATTGAGCCATGATTAAGGAGGATGAAATCGTTTCGGCATCAGCATCAGCTAAATAAACTATCTTTTCACGAACTTCAGGTTTAAGTTGGTCGATCGTGTTTGAATTGATATTGGAATTCGGGTCAATCAACGCAATAAAAGCTTTTTTTCCGAGCTGACTCGTTTCATCGATCGACTGTTCGATCAGTCGTCTGGTTTTTTCAAAGTCGAATCTTTTGCAGGGATGCGAAGAAACATCACCGATGATCAATAAAGCATGAGTGCTGTTGTTTGAATCGTATCCTCGCTTATCCAGAAAAATTTTGCTTCGCTCGATCGCATCTGCATCGATTCTGAATCGAGGGACTAAGTATTGATTGTTTCTCGTTAAGCCGTCTGCACTTAAGCGAAGCGATAACTGTGCTTGAAGATACGCTAAAACAAGATTTGCACCGTTACGGATAACTTCTTCTGCGATCGCAGTCTTTGCCAGTTGATCCACAGCATTCCAATCGAAGAACCCAATCAACGTTTTGATCGTTGAATCAGCACTCATGACTGCTTCAAGACCCGCAAGCGAGTCGCTCGTTTTTGAACCGTAATTTGATGGTGCAATTACAACATCGTGATCGATTAAATATTGCTTAAATATCTCTTGCGATTTCTGAAGCAGATCATTGTTGTAATAGGCATCACGTTCGATCAAAGCAATTTCAACTTTCTTAGCATTGAGTAGCTCTGGCTCGATGACGCGGCTTAATATCTCAGGCTTGATGCCACCAAAACCGTCGTCAGTGACGATCGTAATTTTCTGATGCGCTTTGCCTAACTCGTTAAATGCGGCAGCAGCAATCACTGTGTCACCCAAAGCGAACTGATCCCCAAACCAGGGAATTAAAATCCGACTATTTGGAGAAACATTTGCAGTTGCAGCTTTCCGAATGTTTGGAAAGTTACAGTAGCTGGCATTAATCGCAGTCACATACGGATACAACAGTCGGACAATAACATTCACGATCGCTGAAGCATCACTCACTCCAACGGTTCGATCGGTCGTAAGGATATAGATAGGACCCGGATTCGCGGAGTTTAACTCTAAAGAAATTAGCTCAGAATTGGACAGTTTAGAGGCGAACTGAACGATCGGATTGAGGATTTTTTTCGAGAGCTTGAGCAAATTAATGCTAATCGGGATCAAAGGCAGATGAGCACCGTTCAGCGGAACACCGATGATCGTCCGACTCCGAGCAACGGCTTCAATCGTTTCGATCGCGGCTCTCACCTGATTTACCGTCATACTCAACCTTCAATTCGCTCAATCCTCTTCTGAAGACCCAGCATTTAAACTGCCTACCCCATTATTCTCTCGCATCGATCGACCTTGACTGTAACACATGCTAATCATTAAACCCGCCAGCAGCCAAAAATAGAAACTAAACGGTCTCAACTTAAACAGTCGCTCACTGAACGAGTAAAAAAAGCTCACGCTGGTAATCGTACAAAACATCACACCCAGCGATCGTTCGGCTCGACTTGAAGCCACTCGAATCAGCCACCGAGAAGCACGATAAAGCCGAAACAAGATTAACCAGTACAAAATCACACCCACGATGCCAAAATACGCCATCACCGCGAACCAATACGGGTCTTCAAACGCATCAATATCACGCTCTAGCTTAGCGATATCGTCCGAGTGAGTTAGGATAGCTTTCATTCCTTGGATCACAGCATTCGGCTCCGGTCCAAATCCAAACCAGCGACCCGATGAAACGATCGCATTTGAAATATTGACAACAAACCATCCCCGCGAAGCGCTCAGATTATGCTGCCAATACTCCTCAGAGAAGATCGCACCAAAGTAAGAGGTTAGATCAAGTCGGCTCGTTCCTTCCTCAGCTTGAGAAACATTGCCAGATGTGATCGTTGGCAAAATGAACACAACAGGTACGGCGACGACTGCAATTACCCAGATGAGCTTTGCAACACTCCTTCGCTTGCCCAAAAAATACAGCACCACTATGGGAATTAACGCAGCGACTAACAGTGCAATTCGCTTTTTTGAAGCAAACACGCCAAGATACAGAATCAACAAGCTAACCGCATCTTTGAGGGTTGGAATCAGCGTGTCTGAAACTGTCCACATTTGCGCTGAATGCACAGCAATAATAATCAGCAAAAAACCAGATAAAAGCGCACTATCAAAAAACGTGCCACAGCTTGCACCCTTCAAATCTGCTTTATCACAGTTCCCGGCTGCGATCGCAATCTTGATTCTCGAAGGAATGGCAATCTGAATCGTTGCCAATCCAGCCTGAATTAACCCAATCACTTTTAGGTTTCTCAGAATTGCTCCAAGCTGCTGTGTCGAAATGTCGATGTTAGCTAACGTATAGTAAATCGCGAGATATCGCCAGTTAAAGCGCAACTCAGTGATACTGCCAAAGATCGAAGCTTGATTAATCACCACTGAAATCGCACTTGCGACGAAGAATCCGACCACTAAAATGTCGATCGGGGTCTTTCTCAATGCTCTTCCCGTCGCCACACGGTAATATAACGTTCTGGCTAAGGTGATGTAGATGATGATTTCAGGAATAAACCGAATTCCAGTGCGGACGGCACTTGGTACAGGCAACCAAGCCACAATAAAATCTTCAAGCGGAATGTAAAAGGCGATCGCAGAAATCAGCCATAGTGGAAGCTGCCCAGTTCTGCTTGCGGTTTGATAAGACTGAGTGACTTTAGCGGCAGTGCCGAGAATGACTGAAAGCATAGATTGCTCTGTTGAAACTGAATAAAACGTACAACTGATAATTAAGCGCGATCGCGTTTCTACGAAGACGACGACAATCGATGCGAATATTCACGCTTCCAGGGACGACTTTGATAAACCGCCATCAGAAAGATTCTCAGCTTGCTCAAAAAGGAACATTCAGATAGATAAATCTCGATCAACTCTAGAAAGGCTTCTCGCTGTTGCGGTCGAGTTTTACGAGCGAGTTCTGCTTTCCAAAATCGACTCAATCCTCTTGAAAAAACTCGATCGGCAAAATTTGCGGCTTCAGGAAATTTGTGCTTTGTAAAACGGGCTGCCATCATTTCCTTACCATCTAACTTTGGTTGATAATATCTACCGCTAGTTGGATTAGCGCCGTGAATGCCTTGGAGAGTCAGCGGCTCGTTGAGATAGTATCCGGGTGCAGCCGCCACCGCACTATGTCTTAAAAACGCATCATCTTCATCGCCGATCAAGCCTAAAACCTCAGGAATTGGCATGATTTGCTCAAGCAGCGATCGCTTAAAGCACAGCGCTGAGGTAGACGGGATGTAAAACGGCAATCGTCCTCGGCGCAAGTCGGATCGGAAGTCGCAGTACGCGGAATAGTCTTGCTCTAAGCCTGGAAAAGCGCGAGTGGTCGCTAAAACTTCGCCAGATTGCTTCACTACAAGCTTCAGGGCATGAAAACACCAGTGAGAACTAGGATGCTCCTGAAATACTCGAACAATCCGTTCTGCTTTGGTTGCCATCGATACATCATCAGCATCCACGAAGCAAACGATATCACCCTGACTCGCAGCGAAACCTGCGTTAAACGAAGAAGCTTGTCCCCCATTTTGCTTGAGTACTGCAACAATTCGATCGCCGTAGTTCGCGATGATCTCGCGCGAATGGTCAGTAGAACCATCGTCTACCACCACCACTTCAACGTTCGAGTAAGATTGATGCAACGCACTATCGATCGCTTCGCTTAGAAAGCGTCCATAGTTGTAATTAGGAATAATAATGCTAACCAAAGGATTGTTCTTCATTAGAAATAAGCTCTCAACTGCTGAACAACTTCAAACGACCATGCAAAAATCACCAGGGACTGGAATGAATCCCCAGCTTTTTGCTCACCCAAACGATGTTTGTAATATTTCCGCAAAGAATACTAGCACTTGTTGCTAATGCCGCACCTTCAATTCCCCATAACGGAATTAAATATGTGTTTAACACAATATTTAGTCCACCACCCACGGCTACGCTGATCAACGTATAGCGTTCATATCCAGTCATATTTAACAACGGTCCAGCCAACCCTGTCACTGAAGCAGCAACCTGCCCTAAACACAAAATGGTTAAAGCACGCTGACCTTGAGTAAAAGCAGCACCAAATAACATTAAATACCAATGACCAAATACAATCAGTGGAAGTGCGATCGCTAAAGAAGCGAGGAATACACCCCCCGTACTTCGAGTTACTAGACTCTGAAGCTCCTGACGTTTGCCTTGTGTGTAAAGTGATGCCTGCACCGGAGCTAGTACATTCACCACTGCCATCAATGCAAAAACAATTAAGTTCGCACCTCGGCTGACAGGCACGTATACCCCAGCAGCTTCTACACCACGCAGAGCACCGAGCATCAAAATATCAACCTGAGCATTGAGCGCATAAAGCCCTTCTAAAAAGATGAACGGCAGGGCACTGTGTATCCATGCCTTAATTTGGTAGCTTCGCTTTGCGGTTTTGGCTTCGACGGGTAAGACTCGATTTAGCATCATTACACCCATTCCCAACGTCACCAATGCAGACACACCGTAAAAAATCATCACCCAGGTTGCGGTCAACTGCTGCGGCAACAAAAGATAAAATCCACCGACCAATACAATTAAGAGAATCGGTGCAAACAGCAACTCTGGAACAAGGCTGAGCGTCACTCGACTGAATCCCTTGATCGCACCACGAGTCAGATTCCGTAGTGCCACGATCGGCAAAGTAACCATTGCAGCACAAAAGGCTGAAAACATTTGATTGTTTCCAGCAATTCCAATCTTCCAGGCGATCGCGATCGCGACGAGTGCTAAAGCGATCGACAAAAACAACACCACTTGATTTGCATAACGCAGCATTCCACGAACCGATCCCCAAGCTGACTGAGCTGAGTAAGTCGCAATTTCGCGAACGATCAAATTATCAAATCCGACATTCGCAATCAAACCTAGGGTCAGCGTCCAGGTCAAAGCATAGTTATAGATGCCAAACCCTAACACTCCAAGTACACGAGCAAGCAACACACCTGTAATAAACGTCAAACCTGTGTAAGTAATTCGCAGCAAGAACACGCCAGCCGCTCCTTTAAACAGGCGGAGTTTTCGGCTCTCCTGTGAATTCTTGAGCAACACCTGCTTACAGAGTTGCCGAATGTAGCGGACAGCAATACCCATAGACAGACTCAGCGATAAAACTTACACCGGGTAGCGCACAGATACGGCAGTAAAAATTTCAAGTACTGCCCTATCATTACGATCGCGCATCAAACAAAACAGACTCAGCTTTCGGACGACGCTTTTCATACCAAGCGAGCAACAATCCTGTTGTCACCAGGACTGTTCCAGCGACACCTCCCAGCAAAGCAAGCTGTAAATTCGGCGAAGTCGCTTCTCGTGGCAAATTAGGTTGAGCCACCAGTCGCATTGGTGGATAAATCGAATCAATATTGCGTTGTCCATCGACCTTCGCGAGACTGCTGGTAAAGATGGCTTCTGAAATTTGAATATCACGTCGAATGCTATCGGTCACGATCGATTCTTGCGATAGGGTTTGCAGCCGCGCTTTTAAACCTTGAATTTGACGATCCAACTCCTGAAGGGTTGCAGCCGTTTCTTGCTGCTTCGCGCGGCTCGTTGTCATATCAGGAAAAAGGACCTTTCGAGTCTCAGCAACCCCCGGATCAACCCCCGCAGGAGCCATTTGAACGAGTTCGTTTAGTGTGACAGACCGCCCTAACACGAGTGAGCCGCGCTGTTGTAAAGCTGCCGCGGCACCCGTTGCCGCCGATTTTTTCTCCAAAACTACCGGATGTTCAGGACCGAGCTGAGCTGCGACATTTTGATACTCAGCCGTAAGCCGACCATACTCGACAAATTGCTGTTTATAAACTTCGTCTGCCGTCAGTGCGTAAGCGGCACCCGCCTGCTGCGAAGATACCTTTGCATCCCGTCCAAGCTGCTGAAGTCGATTCCTTAACCCTTGATCTTGGCTGGCTAACTCGGCTTTCTGACGATAGAGATCTTCTAGATTGGTAGAAAGCTGCTTGATTTGATCGGGAGCTTGGAGGAGCGATCGACTTTGATATTGCGATAGTTTCCGCTTCGCTTCATCCAATCGCCGACTTGCATCCTGAAGTGTTTGCTGCGTTTCTTTAGCATCTTCTGCAAGCTGCGCCTCCCTTAATCGGTTGACTTGACCTCTCATTGTTTCATAAAGCACCTGTGCTTTTTGTTGCGCTTGCTCAGGCGTTTTTCCGCGCATCTCGAAGGCAATCACGGCACTTTCCTTATCTATATTCACTACCGGCTTCCCGAAATCATTCACTGGTATGTCCAGGGATTTAGCAGCGGTTTCGATTAATGCTGGATTTGTCGCTAGGTAGCTATAGGCACTTCTTGGATCTTGAAAGATCCAAGGTCGCTCAGAGAAAGGATTCGGGGCAGTTCGTCCACGCTCAGGTAAAGTCACATCAATTCCAGGGTTAGATCCAACCACAACCACACCCCATTGGCTTGTGTAGCTTCGAGGAGCAGCCTTCAGATATAGAAAAGCCAAAGCCCAAACTGCCGTATTAAGTAGAACGCCCCACAGCAAATATCTAGGTTTGCTGGTACCCGTCTTTTTCTGACGAATTGATAAAGGTGACGACGAGCTAGATTCTGGTGTAATAGGAAGATTTGACATGGGTTAAACCTGAGTTATCTCTAACCATCTGTACTAGACTCAAAAGAATGCCGCCCATCGCATCGAAAGATTCAGCTTTCGAGAACTGATCACCGTAACCTTAACACCTGTAATCGGTATTTCTATCACAAAATTCGGAATTCGTTAGTTGTTCAATTGTTTGGTTTAATAGATACCACAGAAGCTAAGTACAGCCAGCAATTCTGAAGCGATGAATTAAGTTGCATTGGCGCGCGAAACAAAGCGATTAGCCGCTTTCAACCAGACTAAATTCTCCAGAACGAAACAAGCTGATGATGCTACTTATACTTCATACAATCTTCATAAAAAGCAGCGCACAGCTTTTGACTGCAATGCGCTACTACATTAACGAAACAAGCTACGAACAAATCCAAGTGGAGTGAAGAGATTGCTCAAGATATTGAGAACACTTCCAATGTTCGTTACGGTCGAATCATAGCAGGCAATTCCATCACGCGGCATCAGATAGGGATCATCAGTCTTGGCTGGATTTGATTGTCTGATTAAACTTTCGACCGATCGCTGAGTTGCAACGGCTTGTTGAGTCCGAGTATCTGCACGGACCAACACGGCTCTTCGTCTTGCATTCGTTGAAGAAGTTCCCCCAATACACTGGGCTGCAATCAGTGCTTGTGAAAGGCGAGTGCCATACTCAACATCATTTAAAGGTCTGGAACTACCAGGACTTGTGAGATTTGAAACATACAAAGGAATGCGATCGGGAGTGATCGGAGTTGGACGAACAAGCTCAGGCTGAAAGCGTTTAGCATCAGGAACAACAATTTGATCTCCGGCAATCAGTGGCACATCGTTGATCGGTTGGTCGCTTAAGATACCCGATAAATCGATCGTTCTCGTTTGCCCGTTACGCACAAGTTGAACTTGTCTGAGATCGGCATTGGGTCGAACACCACCCGCAGTCTTTAATGCTGCCGTTAGGTATCGAGTAAGCGAGTACCCACCTGGAACGACTGGCGAGTTAGGCGGTGGAATTGTACCATCCGGGTTGGGTGGAGGAGGAGTGGCGGAAGCGGTTGAACCTGAAGCTTGATTGAGCAGAATTCGACCTGGATTAAATGCTGCACCGAGTACGGTCACTTGAATTGGCGCAAGTTCTATCACCTGAACACTGACCCGAAGTAATTCTGGTCGAAATAGCCGTCTCTGAAGCAATACACCACTTAATCGCTGTTCGACCTGTTGTGGTCCTAGTCCGACCACAGGCAAGGTGCCAACCAGAGGCAGATTAATCGAGCCATCAAAACTGACCACATAGTTTCCGTTAAAAGGGTCACCCCCGATCCCAGGAATGTAAAGTCTAACGCGATCGCCGGGTGACAAGGGCAATTGAATGGTTGAGGATTGAGATTCGATTTGCGGAGGTTGTAGAGGTTGCGGAGGTTGTAGAGGTTGCGGAGGTTGCGGTGGTCTCGAAGTACCATTAGCTGGATTCGCAGGTGTCAATACTGGTAAAGGTGCGCTGCTTGCAAAACTAGAGGTTGCAGAGACAGCGCCGAAGCTGAGGGTAGCCACGGAGATAACTTGAAGCAATTTAGCCATGTCGATCGTCCTGGTGTCAATGAATACTGCGAGACGAAAGTGAAAAACTGACCAATTTTTTCGATGCTTTAGCAAAGATGATGCACTTTAAGGGCATTGTCAACTTACCTCAGAAAGAAGCGAGAGTATGGAGCGACAATTGTATTGGCTCAACCGACAATTGCATTGCCCATCCTAAATTTTCAAACTTAGAGATCACCTTCTCATTTGGAAACCGGATCAGTGAGCTTCGCTGCACCGAAGGTGTTCGCACCGTTCAACACAGTGATTCTGATCAAACGAGACCCTCAAAGAAAAGACACTAGGATACGTCCCAACTGCAAATCGAGACTCCTAGTGCCTGCATCAATAAAATATCAACAGGTTCAACTGTACATGAACGCGAAGGAAAAGGGGCAATCCCAACACACCTCGGCAGCCAAAGCTGGAATTTCACGACGCACGGCAAGCCGCATTGACAATGGCACCCATCGACCGAAACGGGGAAGACCGCTCTTATTGGAAAACCCGCCCCTGTCCACTCGATGGGCATTGGGAAGCGACTCTGCTCCCAATGTTAGAGCGCGAACCGCGCCTTACGCCCATCACGTTGTTTGAAGCACTGCAAGAGTTATATCCCGGACAGTATGACGACAAGGTCAGAACTGTGGAACGACGGGTGAAAGACTGGAAGGCTCAACACGGGCAACCGA
>NZ_JBNXVP010000072.1:0-23929 GCF_050565645.1 Leptolyngbya sp. AN10 | reverse complement strand
ATATTGCCATCGTCGTCTCGAATAATGACTTCGATGCTTGCCATGATGCTGACTCCGACTTCAAAGTTGATTTGTCGTGATCTTAGCGGCTTTTCACTTCATCAACCGATTATTTAGAGGTGGAAAATAATTGCGATTCACTCCGCAATTAAATTGGGCAACCTCTGATTCAGGAGCAGCACATCCTAAAAAGCTGATAGGCTAACGATGATGGCGTTAGCAAGAATGACCATTGATGCTCTAACGAATCAGCTTGAAAACAAAAAACGTGAGCATTCCGAGCGCGATCGTCAACAACAGATTCTGAGTTCGGTAACTCGCGAGTATCGCCACGATCGCACCGACCAAGCGAGGATTAATTCCAGTGAACGGCTGATCGTTTGACAGCAACACTTCAGGAACAACGATCGCAGTCAGCACCGCTGGCGGAATGTACTTCAATAGATGCGTGAATGTTTGGGAAAGGTGCAATCGTCCGCCTATCCCCAATACTGCATAACGAATCGCGAAGGTCACGCCCATCATGCCTACAATCAAATAGACTTCGTTCATTGTGATTCCTTTGTGCGAAATTGCTCTACGGTAAATCCTGCCATTACGCCTGTTAATGCGGCGACTAGCAAGCCTAATTGATGCGGCAGAGGATGAGTCAACAATGCTGTGATGCCTGCTACTAAAACAGTGATCAGCATTGGAACTGTCACGATGTAGGGAACAACCATCCCAATAAATGTCACTGACATGGCGAAATCCAAGCCCCACTCAGTAGCATCAGGAATCTGTTGACCGAGCCAAATGCCGATCGCAGTACATAGTTGCCAGTTGCCGTACATGAACAAGGCTGCACCCAAGTAATACCAATGTTTGAAGGGTGAGTTGTCTGATCGATTGTAACGAGCGATCGAGACTGCGAACGATTCATCGGTCAACCAAAACCCGATGATCAATCGCCATCGCCCAGAGAGTTTTCCCACATACGGAAGCAAACTCATTGCGTAGAGAAGATGACGCAGATTGACCACGAACGTTGTGAACCAAATTAGCGCGACTGGCGTTCCGCTGGCAATTAAACCGATCGCGATAAACTGTGCTGATCCGGCAAACACGAACACAGACATCGCCAGCGTTGCAGCGATCGAGACTCCACTTTTAATGGCGAGTGTGCCAAACAAAATCCCGAATGGTGTTGCGCCCACAACCAGCTATTAAATGACAGTCATGATCGGCGGGACGACAGCCAGAAATCCTGTTCTAAAAAAGCGATCGTACAACGTCAGCCGTAAACACCACACACAGGCATTGTTCACTGTATATAGCTTTCGGCTCCGATCGCAGTTGTCGCGACAATTATGATCAGTCGTTGGGCAGGATTCCTGACTGTCGCCAACCCGCCTGTGTCGCTGTCACTTGAGTGCGACCTGAACTGGTCGTTTAGTCCAGGGAGCCGACTCCCCTAGCAGATTCACACCTGTTACCCTCGCGGAGAAGACTCGAAGCGAGTCCGGTCACGTCTGAGTAGGCAACGAAACAGACGGAATGCAGACCCCGAAAGTAGCTGAGACTGATAGCCTTAATCAGTCAAAGAGCAAGAGGGAGTTTTCTCATGATGAACGCAAGTGAATTGTCGATTAAACTGCGTAATCAGCGAAAGAGCCAAATCAGGCTGCTAGGCTCTGACCAAAAGGTAAATGTGGAGGTCTGATGCCTTAGGTTCATCAGATCGTGTGAATACCAACCACATCGCAGGAAAGACAACATCTAACAGAGAACAGAACACTAAACGACGCAACAGGGTAAGTCCAACAAAGTCTAGAGAAGGTCGAACATTTTCTAGTAAGTCCGAGGCAACAAAGACCGAATGCTTTGGGGGATAAAGGATGAGAGAAAAAGCGAATGCTCGCCTGTAATCGGGGAGATAGGGATTCAAGATTTGTCCCTGACCGAAAGGAATAGCAGACTTCTCTTGGGTCTTATGAGCAAGAAAACATGATAAAGAAACCGAATCTAAGGATAACTCAGATCTTGCACCGTTCTCGATAAGCAAGACTCGGCAATGTTCTCAGCATTATTTCAAATCCAAACTGTGCAGCGAGTTCCACCGATTTTCGCATCTGACGCAGCAGTTGAAACCACAAGACAGAGGCAAACAAAACTGATAAAGTGAGGTCGCCTGCCACTTTCCAATCGAGTGATGGCAGTTTTGCACTCTGATACAGCCAATGCGCTAACAGGAAAGCAATCAAGGACAGCACCAGCCAGCGATAGACCCCCTGTTTTGTCGATTGACCAAAGCAGTGCAGCCCAAAGCGATGCTTGATGGTTTTGAAGAAGCTTTCAATTGCCCAGCGTTTGCGCCCCAAACGCACCAGATAAGTGCCAGAGTCAGGATAAGTGGAGACGACAAAGCGCAGTTCTCGTTTACCATTGGCTTGTTTGAGCCAGAACCAAGAAACAGTGAGTGGTAAAGCAATGCCCGCAACCTGGACTTGAATGCCTTGACGACTGGTGCAGTAAAGTTGCTTGAGATTGCGCCCGTCTTGGAGTTTGCGATTTCCCCGCATTCCGACAACAGCGCGCCACCCGCGAGCGCGAACGGCTTGGAGAAACTCCATTGTGCCAAACTCGGTGTCTGCCAGCACAATCACTGGTGCGGAGCGCACCAAAGGGGTCGGAACCTGCGCGAGTAATTTACAGGCTAACTGGGAAGGACTCGGATGCCCCTTGCCTCGCCAAATGCGAAAACTCCAGGGGATGCGCCAGTCCCCCAAGTTTAGATACAGCACGACTAAATGTAGTCCTCGCTTGCCGTTGAGCATTCGCACCCAGGGGTCAGGTGCATCTGGGTTCTCGGTCGGAGTACTCAGATGCAAGAACTTGCCGCATTTCTCCAATGTCGTCAGGTCAATCAGCACTCGTAGGGGCATATCCCGCCGGGGACGATGCTGCTTCAATTGGTCAAAGATGTGCTGGCGCGTGACTCGAATCACGCTGCGAGTAGACCAGGTGTAATGATTCAAAAATCGACTCAGTGAACTCGCAGATTTGACCTGAGTGTGCTGAGGTAAGGGATGTCCTAACGCTTCGAGAAATAGACCAAACAGAGCATTCAGGCTGGCTTTTTGATAGGAACTAGGCATCAAGCAAAGCAGGCTATAAACTAGCGATTGGGCGTGTACAACGATGGTTTCCATAACCGTCTTATCTTTTTTCTACGCCCTTTCTTTCAGGTTTTGTCCCTTTTGGCAAGCCCTATTGAGAATGCTGCAAGATCTGAGTTAGCCAAAGTCAGAGAACATGGCACCGGGCTGGAATGATGGCATCGTTGCGATCGCGTCGAGCGATTGCGCGGTGAGCGGTGTAATTCGCAGTTGAGCGGTTGAGTCACCATCGACAAAGGTGTGATTGATGCGTTCTAGCAGTTGTTGGGGAGTGAGTGTGTCGATCTCTAACTCCTGCTTGAAGGAACGGTAGAGAAAGTAGCCCCACTGCTCAGGCTCTTGGAGCATATGGGCAGCGATCGCGAGTACGGAGTCTGCTTCAACCAGACGAACGAGATTCGGTGAGATGCCCTCGTCATACAAGCTGGTTACAAGAAAAAGGGGCATAGGTCTGAGTCTGTCAAGTCGTTCTAATTCGGGCATAAAACTTAAACATCAGATCAGATGGAACTTCAGTTACCACCCTTCATAATCGGTGAGGTCGAGTTGTGTTCCCGTGTGCAAGTCGAGTACTCGGGTGACGCGACCGAGTGTGTTGTCGCAAAACGAATACACGAGGCGCTGTACCCAATCCTCAAACGAGTCGCCCTTGATTCGATCGAACTCCTGAACGAGCAACTGATATTCCCGCTCATACAGCACGGCGAAAACCACCCAATCTGAACAAACACCAGATGTAGTCCACTCGCGTTCACTCTGAGAAATAGCATCTTTTACGGCGAGGTGATACCCGTGCGGGGTGAGTCGAATCGTGTAGGTGAATGCACCCCCGATTGCTCCACCCCGACGGGGAATCGGGAGCGGCGGAACATCAGGAGCTTGACTGACTTGTCGTTGCTGTTGAGCCTGCCGCCACTCAGTTTCAATTTGCTCCTGCCACTGGCGGCACTCTTCGAGATGCGCGGCACTCAGCCTAACGAGGATTTGATTCGGTCTCAGTTCGAGCATGATTGCCTCAAGATTAAGGATTAGGTTCGGAACGTGGAGGGAGACGCGGATGGATGCTCCTCGGTATGGGGACAAAGCCAAGTTCAGTTGCTTTTTGGGCACTCAGCGTCTGGTAGCAGCAAAAATCGACTTCTGACTGAAGCTTGCATAGATTGCCGGGTGCACCAGTCAGTTCACAGGTTTGGAGTGATCTCATTCGAGCAGCGTCAATGAGATACTCGACATCCCAGATCTTAGGCTGAGTGTAAAATCGCAGTTCACCAAATTTCTCCTTCACCTGAGTTGCCATCAAGTCCTGGGCTTGGGGATGCTGCTGGCAATACGCTTCGATTTGCTCGGACAACTGCCAAATTAGATCGAACCAGCCATCGCCACAACAGAAGCCGTAGCACATCAAGTTCTCTGTCTGCGGTCGATGTCGTCCTCGATATAAGCGATCGAATCGCTCAAACAATTGCTCGGTGTGTTCCTGGTTCATGGATCATGAGTCAGTCAAAAAGGGCTTGGACATATTGAATCTGCTGGCGGACTTGTTCACTGCTTTGATGATTCATCCGACTCTCTAGCACGATCGGGACATCTGAAGGAAAACTAGCGATATGCGGCACCCACCATGTTCGCTCATTGATTGCAGTGTGAGTGTCACGCAGTCCATCATTGTCTGAAATGTGAATCTCTAAAATGCGATTCTGTGCAAGTTGGAACAAGCGCAATTTCTCTTCTATTGAGCAATCATGCCACAGGTTGAGATGTGCCATATCTACAACGATTTCGATTTGAGGTAGAACAGTCAGAAACTGCTCGATCTCCATCAGCGATCGCATCAAGTCGCGACGGGTGTGATCGAACACAGAGGGATACATCGTTTCTACGCCGAATCGAATGCGTCGATCGCAACATAACTGCGCTAACTGTTCCAAGTGATCTAACCACTGATCAAATGAGTCTGATCGATGAACGCTAACACTGCCGGGATGCACCGAGTAAGCGATGATATTCATGCCTGCCATCCAGTCGGTCAAGCGCTCGAAGTACGATCGGTCAAACTGCTGAGCTAAATTAAACGACCCTTGCGGTATCTGCGTAGCAGCGCGATGTTCCTGCCAGACGATCGCATGATGGGCACGATACTGCATTTCGCACTGTCCATATTCCTGAAGCACTTCTACAGTATCTGCACTCGGCTTCACGCCAATGGCTAACTCAACATGACGAACACCCGCTGTCCAAAACGTCTCCAAAACAGTGCGAGTCGGAACACCACCATACGTTGATAAGCTCACCCAAATTTCCTTCATCGGACTGCCTCCGCCGGATAGCGAAACTGCACCGAAACAGGGGTGATCGCAAGCAAGCGAATCGCACATCCAAGCAGGTAAGCTAATTCCTGACTCAATTGAGCCTGCTCGTTCGATTCGAGGGCAAGGGGTTTGAGTAGTGAGATAATTTCTGGCTCAAGATCATAATCGAGCAGTTGCCGTAGGTTGTAAGACTCCTGTTGAGTTGGAGAATAGATGCGCTGTGTAATGACGCTGAGAGTTGCAGTTTGATCGTGGATCGCAATGGTGACACGGTAGCCATAAGTGGTGTGCGTGCGTTCATCGTCGTAAGCATCGTGATCCACTTCAGTCACATAGTCGCGAATCGATACCGCGAGATCTCGTCTGGTCAGCAGCCAACGAACCGAATCAGCGTCAATTTCCAGAACAGGTTCAGCAGTCCAACGCTGAGTGGGCGGAAAGGTGTTGACCTCTGCAACAAAATCAGTCAATTCAACAGAGTTGAGCAGGCAACGAGCATCGATCGCTAACTGAGTGCAGAGTTGTTCGAGGAACTGTGCCTGCGCGGTCACGAACGGTTGTTCTTGCTGTTGCAATTCCGACAATGTTTGAGTCACTATCGTGTGCAGTTGTTTAATCCGCCCATTGAACTGTGCTTGGTGGTCTTGCACCAAAGCTTTGTAGGGAGCGAGTAGAGCAGTGGGTGTCATGAATCCTTGCGAAGAGAATAGGAGAACTTGATTGCAGATAAATAGAGCGCTTGCAGTAACTATGGAAGAGTTACAGGCGTATAGAAGTCACAACAGTTAGTCCGAACGACGCTGCATCGGATAGCGGAAGGTTTCGACTTCAGATCGCACCACAAACAAATCCCCGACAAACGCCAGCAGACAACTCAGTTCTTGTTTGAGTTGCCGCTCTTGCTCAACTGTCCAGTTCAGTTCCTCCCATTCCAATACGGGTGGCTCATTGTAGCGCTGTCGAGACTTCAAGCAATACGCAATCTCATACTGCTGAGAACGAAAATCCATCCGTCCGTAGCTCATCGGCTCACCCGGAGACAAATGTGCGATCGAGCCACTCACTGTTTTGAGCCAAGTGCCAAGTTGCACATCCAACTCATACCGATACTCGGTGTAGTGATTCTCGTCGTTGTATGCCCAGTTGTCGGTTACCAGACGATGCTGAAGAACCTGCACAGGAAACGGCAAAGTATGAAGCCGCCAGGTGGACAAGTCGGCATCAAGTTCTAGTTCGTTGTCGGGACATCGAGTGCAGTCTTCACGCCAAGCCGCCATTTGAGCTACAAACCCGTCAGTGCCGAGCAGGCAACGAGCATCACGTTCAATTTGAGAACGAAAGCGGTCTAGGGTGACGAGTTGCGCGATGAGGAAAGGATGTTCATTGATCTTTAAGTCCTCCAGTTGTTGAGCGACTTGAGTGTGGAGTTCACCGAGTTGGAGTTCGATGTAGTCGAGATAGCGTTGTCGGAGCGTTTGATGGGCGGCGAGATCAAGCGCGATCGTCATCGGGAGTGCCTCAATCGATATCGTACACTTGTATTACTCATTTCAATCTTTTTCAAGTGATTGATGCAAAAGTTAAGGAAGCAGGTGTATCTTTGTCAGTGCTTGAATTGTCCCGTTTTGCCAGCCATTGTGCTTGCCGATACGATGCGTCCGAACTGCAACTTTCCTAAAGTCAAAGAAGAAACCATAAGCGTACAAGGGTATTAACGTTCCACTTCATTAAATCGACCGCTTCACGTTTGTGCAAGCTGCGATCTCGAAACGATGTCGTAGCGACAGGATTGTGTGAAGACCGTTCGCTTTATTGCGGTGGCTCTGCATCTTCTGCATCTGCCGCAGCGATCGTCAAATCGTCTTCTGCGTCTTCCACCGAGATCGCTTGCTCATCGGGCAAATCGCACCATTCGTCGAGTAGCTCGTAAGGTAGCCGTTCCGCATTGCGCCACAAGAAGTCGATCGTCGCCAACCGACGACAGTGATGCTCTGGTGCGAGACGACTGCCTGCGCCTGTACTAAACCAGTGGGCAACGGTATGCCGACTCACGCCCACGAGTCGCGCCACATCCGGATAATCCAGTTCCCACTGTTGCAGAGAGGTTTGCGGTGAGAGCGGTGGTGGGCAGTTCTTGTAGCGATCAAACAACGCCCACTGCTCGTCGATTGGGTACATCAGGCGGCAACCTCAAGGCGAATCAAGTCAATGTCTTCCTCGAAAGCCCAATCCGCAGCACAGTCGGAGAACGAAGGGCAAGAGCGATCCAGCAGCACCAAATAATGATAGCCATCCGCCACGACGCTCACGCCGTTGGCGTAGACTAAACCGACGATCGTGCCAAAGCCGCTTGGAGAAACATTGATCCACTGCACGGTTTGCCCTAACTGGTATCTGGGGAGCGTGAAGCGATTGGGCAATACTTGGGTTAAACCAATCACCGTGGTAATCGAAGCGGGAGCAGATTGAGAGGGGCGAGGGTTATTCATCAGCGTGGTCTCGAACCAGGACTGATGACATTAAAGACGGGGTAATCGCGTCTGCCAAGTCGATCGCTCAAATCCCTGTTAAAACGACATGAAAGCTGTCAATCTGACAACACCCAGTGTAACCATTGTTCACGCTTGCAGCAATCGCCACACATAGTCAATCTCGACGCTGTGAGTCAGCAGGAAGTCCGCGATCGCCAATAACTTCTGATAACTTTCAGCAGGCGATCGACGAGCAGACCCATCGCTGATGAACCAGTGTTCGACGGTCGAGATTGAACAGCAGCAGATTTGGCTGATTTGCCGATAATTGAGCGTCCACCGCGCGACAAACTCATCAGGCGAGAGCAGCGGCAATGCGAGGAGTTGCGTCAGCAGTTCAGTCTGAGTTTGATTTAGTCGCATTGATTCTTTTCCAGCAGGGCTAAGTCTTCCTCGAAGCCGTAGTCTGTTTTACAGTGAGCAAACGAGGGGCTATGGGTGTCAAGCTGAACCAAGTAGTGCCAGCCGAGGACTTGGACACTGCCCTCTGAGCCGTAAACGCGGTCAATGACAGTGCCGAAATCTTGCGTGGGAACGCGAAACCAGCGAACGCGATCGCCAACATTGAATCTAGATGATGACTTATCGACATTTGATATGGCTGAAATGTGTATTGGTTGCACTTGCTTTTTCGCTTTCTCATCATGCTTTTGGAGGAACAGGCGAGGCTCTCTATCAAACTATACAAGATAGGTGCATTAGGTGTAAACATGTCTAATGCACCTAAAAATCCAAATGCTTGAGTTTAGAGGGATAATTGCACCCAAAGCTGTAATTGGTGTAAAACCTCGCGAGTTGCCTGTGTCTACAGACGAAGACAAATCAAAAGCTATTCTCAAGATTTATCTGCCCAGCAAAACTTTACGCGACCGGTTTAAAGCTGCTTGCGCTCTAAATGCAACCAGCATGAACGAGACGATCGTAGAATTCGTTCAGCAATACGTTGAAGAACACGAAGCATCACACCATCGTTCTCGCCCATTATCTGGTCACGAAGAAAATTTGTAATTCGATTAAAACTACACACGAAGCCATAGCACCATAAATTAGAATCTGGATCTCTTCAAAAAAGTCGGAGAATGAAAAGCGGATTCTTTTTCTCGATCGCATGACCACCGCCGCCGAATATCAACACCGTATCGAAACTTACGCGCTGCTTCGCAGATACCGCAAGGGTCACGTTCAACTCCTCGATCTCTGGACTCAGATTCAAGCCTGCGAGACTCCCGATTGGGAACCCGGCAAAGCTCTCGAATACCTGATTATCCGCGCCTTTGAACTCGAAGGAGCTGATGTAACCTATCCCTACAGCATCCCAATTGCCGGAACCGTCCTTGAGCAGATTGATGGAGCCGTTTACAGCGATGGGCTATCTTGCCTCGTCGAATGCAAAGACCAAGCTAGTAATGTCGCAATCGAACCCGTCGCTAAACTCCGCAACCAACTACTCCGCCGACCCGCAGGTGTGATTGGCATTGTGTTCAGCACAACCGAGTTCACCGAAGCGACCCAGATTCTGGCACAGTACAATGCAAATCAAGCCATTCTGCTGTGGGACGGGACGGAGATCGATTATGCGCTCAATCATCAACGACTGCGAATCGGGCTGATGCAAAAATATCGATACTGTGTAGAACGCGCCTTACCCAACTTCAAAATCAACCTGGGAGATTTGCCATGACTTTAGCCTATGTTGTCACTGATCGCGAAACTGATGTCGCGATTCTGAAAAAACTTCTTCCCTCAGACCTTGCTCAACATCTGACGTTCTATGCCGCACATGGGAAATACTCTGCTCGGTCTGCCGCAGGCACACTATTGTCTGACCGAATGCGCCCGGTTGCTCTAGTACTCGATGCGGACACCGATAACCCCGTTGAAGTGGGGGAGAAAATCGAGCTAGTGAACACGATGCTGTATCCCGCCAGTTCACCTGAAACGCCGTTCAAAGTTTTTTTGGCAGCGCCCTCGATTCCATCTCTCTTATCCTCATCGTTTGTTGATAATGCCGAACTGGTAGAGATGCTCAATCATCTTAGTCCTGCTCAAATTCAAGCTGTTCAGCAGCACCCATTAATTCAACAACTGATCGAGTTTCTATCAAACGCAACTCGGCAGGTTGCTTCATGAAAGGTTAGACAGAGCCATTGGAAACTTGATTCAAGCAGTTGAAAATCATGTGCCTACAGTTTGAAAAAGAAAAGTTGAGTTCCTTCGCCAACATTAGTAAAGAGTGACGATCTCGCATCAGGCGATCGCAGTCTAATAATTTTTCTTCATGTAGAGCATTGATAGTTGCAGTTTCGGTTCAATTCTTCACACGCTGATGCTCTAGACCAACACTCAGTATTACAGCATGAAAATCCTTGCGTTCGTCACATCAATTCTACTGGCAATGACTTCACCTGCGATCGCTGCCAATACGAAGGTTACACGCTCAATGGCAAACGGCTGCCTGCGAAAGTCTACTCTTACGCAACCGGGGGCGTGTTCGAGGCTGAGTGAGTGATACATGGAGTATTCAGCTATTACCCAATTCGCGGTTGTGATGCCAATCTTTAAGAGTGCAGTTGCGCGAGAAAGTACCTAAGAAAACAGTGTGATGAATTGAGCTAGAGTCACTGGAAACAGGAGGCGAGAGAGCAGCAATCTGTGTAAATTTCTATCCAAGTAAAGTCTCCGGAGCGAATATGGTTCAGATTCTACAAGCCAAAGCAATCAGCCTTCGCGACCTCATTGACCGCTTCAGTCTGCAACTCATTTGGGACGATGACTTCTTCCGCAAGTGGCAAGATGATTTACCAACGGTGACTCCAATCGAGCAGCAACTCCTCGATCAAATGGTTGACGGCTTCATTAACCTGCTCAATTATCCGCCCCTGCTTGAAGACCTTGTGCGGATGTCGATCGTCGATCCGCTCTTGTTTCTCGGTGGCTTTTACCTGCCACCCTTTCACGTTCGTTCAGAAGCATCGATCGAACTCTCAACACGCAACCGCGTTATCCTTACGGCTCACTTGTCTTTGCGACCTCAGCCTGTTCTTGCAAGCGTTGGCTCAATAGAGTATATCGACGTTGTTCGCGACATTGAGCGATCGCATGACGCAGTGCTTGCGGTTGTCCTACCAAAATCGCCAGGTGTTTGGCACGAGTCAGCGTTGTATAAAGCCACGGGCGACTCAGCATCACCGCATTTTGCATAAATAAAGGCACGATCGTTACCGGAAACTCCGACCCCTGCGCCTTGTGCCCCGTAATGCCATATGCCAGTGACATTTGATCCCATTCACTGCGCTGATATTCCACCCAATGATCCTCAAATTGAACGCCTAACACTTGCGCTTCGGCATCATATGTTTCAATTACTCCTAATTCTCCGTTCATCACCTCTCGCTCATAGTCATTCTCAAGCTGAATCACGCGATCTCCTACCCGAAACATCAATCCCTCAGACTGCAATTCAAGCGTTTGAGGTTCTGACGGATTGAGCAAGTCTTGCATCATCGTGTTGATCGCTTTCGTTCCAATCTCACCTTTGATCATTGGGCAGAGAATCTGCACATCGTTAAAGGCATTCCATCCCAGTTGAGGAATTGTTTCACCGATTAATTGGCGAATACACTCGATCCCATGCTGCGGGGAGTGGGACGGCATCCAGATGCAGTCCGATTGTATCGAAGGAGAAAAGCGTTCGATCTCTAAAAGTTCACCCCGGTTGATCGCATGAGCTTGACGCACGATCGCAGAATTTTGAGCCTGTCGCCACACTTGAGTTAATCGCACCACGGGCACTTGTTGGGAAGCAATCAACTCTCGCAGTACTGCTCCGGGTCCAACACTGGGAAGTTGATCGACATCGCCCACGATCAGCAGTTGGGACTGGATTGAAACTGCTTTCATTAGCGCGTGAGCCAAAAACAAATCTGCCATCGAAAACTCATCGACCACGATACAATCCGCTGAAATGGGTCGTGTTTCATCGCGCTGAAAGTCACCGCTTCTCGGCTCGTATTCGAGCAAGCGGTGCAGCGTTGAAGCTTGTCGTCCACTCAGTTCGGTGAGTCGTCGTGCGGCTCTTCCGGTCGGAGAAGCTAGAGCAACCCGTTTTCCCATCGCTTCCCACAGTTCAACGATCGCACGAACGGTATGAGATTTCCCAACGCCTGGACCTCCGGTAAGAATCACTACTCGCTCTGATGCTGCAAGGACTACCGCTTGACGTTGCTCGATCGATAAGGGCACATCCGAGGCTTCACAATACTGCTGCATCCAAGTCTGCACGAAGTCACCGTCCACGATCGCGGCTTGATTCAGTCGTTGTTTCAGTCGAGACGCGATCGCGGTTTCTGCCCGGTAAAATGCAGGCAGATAATAACCCAACCGTCCTGGATACTTGCGGCTTTCTTCGACTCGTAACTCCTCAGCCGCAACTAACCATGCAAGCTGCTGTTCGATTACTTCAGCCTGTGGGCAGTAGTCAGCACGAGCTAGGAGGCGAACAGTCCGATCGACGATCGCGGTATGCGGCAAGAAACAATGTCCGTCGCGTCCTGCCTCTCGCAAACTGTGTAAAATTGCGCTGCGGTAGCGGTACTCAGAATCGGGAGCAATGCCTAATTGAGTTGCAATTCCATCCGCAGAGTGAAACCCGATACCGCGAATCTCGGCTGCAAGCTGAAACGGATTGTTGGAAACGATGGCGATCGCATCTTCGCCGTAGTGCTTCAACACTCGGACCGCTTGGCTCTTTGCAATGCCGTAGGTTTGTAGGAATATCATGATCGTGTGAAGCTGTCGCTGCCCAATCCAGGTAGAACGAATCTGAGCTAATTTCGCTTGGGCAATGCCTTTGACTTCGATCAATCGCTCGATTTCGGTATCGAGAATCGTCAGCGTATCGAGTCCGAAGCGATCGACAATGCGTTTCGCCATTGCAGGACCAATACCGCGAATTATGCCGCTACCGAGATAAGTTTCGATACCCGCGATCGTATCGGGAATATTTTCGCGATAGTGTTGGACTTGAAACTGTGCGCCATACCGAGGATGAGTCCGCCAAGTGCCCGCAAGAATGAGCGGTTGTCCCTGATTGAGCGCGGCAAAATTGCCCACGATCGTCACCGTTTCTTCTGCCGCCGTTTGCAATCGGGCGACCGTAAACCCAGTATCGGCGGAAGAAAAGACGATCGATTCAATGCTGCCTACAAGTTCCTCAGTATCCATGCCGAATCGCCAGCGACCTACAGCAATCTTGCCACAGTTCACTCAGCCTGAGATATTTCAAGAGCGATCGCTCTCTTCGATCAGCGTCTCCATCTCTAATTCAAGCTGCTCGATCGAGGGGAGACTGTTCTTGAGCGTATCGGGTAAGCTCTCCCAAATCTCATGCGTGGAAACGCCGATTGGTCGATTAATGTTCCGCAGCGCACATTCTACGATCGTGCGACTTTTAGACTTGCACAGGATTAAACCGATCGATGGTTGATCTCCGGGATGGCGCAGCAAATCATCGACAGCCGAAGGATAAAAGCTCATCTTGCCGCTCATTTCCGGCGTGAACTCAGTCATCTTTAGATCAATGATCACAAAGCAGCGGAGCTTGAGATGATAGAACAATAAATCAATGTAAAAGTCTTCATTTCCGACCTGAAGACGGTACTGGCTCCCTACAAACGCGAATCCGACCCCTAACTCTAAAAGGAAATCTCGAATATGAGCCACAAGCGCATTTTCTAAATCTCGTTCTTGAGCTTCACGACCCAGCGAAAGAAAATCAACTAAACAACTATGCACTGAAAGTGCATAGTTGTTTAGTTTCCTGTTCGCGGTCGAGAGAAGTTTCTTTCATTGCGATTAACCCCTGACTGTCTTCTAACTCCCATTGCAACCAGTGATGCGAACAGGTGCGGAGTTCATAACGAGTAGGCAACTAATGCAAGAGTTCAAGGATAGACGGCACAACGAGTAATTCTCCCAATAGTCCTAACGCGACGCTTGATGACTGGGGGTTAGGTTCAAATAATAGAGGAGGTAGTTGGTATAGTTGAGTCCAGCTTGGATTCGATCGAGGATATCAACGATGTAGAAGACTAGCTGTGTTGCAACTGTGATCGGCGTGACATTATCTGCCCGTACTGCAAGCCTCAATCGAACGCCTCACACCGACCGATCAGCAACTTCTTCATGATTGACTCACTCAGCTTTTAAAGGAGCGCGAAACTCAGTACTATTATGGCAAGATATACGTATTGTAGTACCGTCGCTGCTATTGAGAAGGGTGCTTTTGCATGGACGGAGACATTGAGATCGTTGGGCACGGACCCTATTGGTACGCTTACTGGAATGAGGGTGGCAAAACTCAGAGCGATTACAATGGGAAGCGTTCGCCTTGAAAGGAAGATTAGGTTGGTCTTGGTAATGAATCTGCTTTCATTCGATCGTAGTCAAGTTTCAAGTCACCCGAACATCCGTTTCATGACTTGAGCGATCTTTGGAATCACATCAGAAAGCAATCGTCCTCCTAGAGCAAAATCGGTCGGCGGATAAGAATGAAAGCGAATGTTGATTGCGTCGAAATCGCGCTCGTCGATCGCAAACAACTTTGCAATTTGAGGCGTTAATTGCACAGCAACTTTGCGCTGTTGTCGTACAGACATCCCCCAATCTGATAATTCGATCGTGACATCTGGCTGTCCGCGATCGCTCGGCGTTCTGCCGCCGATGAATACATCACCCTCTGAGTAGGGGAAGAAATGAATCGTGGTGCGATCGCGCAGTTCTTCACGAGTGAAGCGACCCTTCGGATTGTAGAACAAATCATTGATGGCGACCGTGAGTGCTTCAGCAATCTGCTGGCGCTGGTTCTGGTCGATGAATGGGCAAGTGATTCGCAAATATGGCATTATTCCTCCATGAACGTCCCGAAGGAGACGTATCTATCTATGCTATCCACGCAACAGAAACCGGGACAATGACAAGACAACTTTTACTCCGGCTACCTAACCGTTGCTAAAACAAGTAGCTCAAGCATTCAATCCCTCACCGCATTCGTTTCTGAGGTTGAACCCTAACTTTCTCTTGAGATCTGGTGCTTGAAAGAGACTTTTCAGGTATTCAAAAATGTTCTTTAATTTACTTCTGCTTTTGATGCGACTGTTACTTTCTTGCCGTTCTTCTTGTGAAGAGAGCCAATACTGGAAAACGAACTCGCGGTTATCCCCTGATTGCTTCGCTGAACCAGGGGCGGGTAGGCGTTCCGCCACGCTACACAATAAGCGCGATCGCACCTCATAAGCTATGAACATCATCCAAGTAACCCAAGACGACTTCAACGAGTGGCTAGACCTAGCAATGCAACTTTGGTCAGAAGATTCGCTTAAGAAATGCACACCGGTTTGACTGCGGTTCTCTAGTCCCTTCATGAAGCTGCATTTTTGGCGAGAGCAGAGGATGGGAACACGATCGCTTTCATTCCCGTTCCTTCTGGCTGAACCGGACTTGCAACCTCGATCGTAATTTTGAGAAATACCTCTGCTCGAACCTCTGGTATGCTTAACAGCATATTAATCGGATTCGCACCTTCACGAATCATCCTGAATGCGCTGCCGATTTTGCGAATTCCTCTGCAAGCCTTTCCTACGCATCCAGCCACCAAGCATTCATTTGTGGCGCAACTTGAATCACAGTCGACCGCTCTATCACCACAACTAATACCGATATACCCACCAATAGCACTGTACTGCGCGACCAGCATCCAGGTTCTACTTCTGCCATTACCGTATCTCCAGGCAAAAAGCCGCCTCGTGCCTGAAACTCGTAATCGCTCACGATGAGATCGTGCCGTAACGACATTTCATCATCCGAAACCTGCTGATAAAACTCCGCAAGCTCAGAGTACTGCTCGCTGAGCCAGTCGTCGTAATCGGTGCAGTCCCAGTCTTCACGATCGTCTTCCAACTCTGCTTCGGATAATTCCAAATTCACATTGCAAGTACTATAACCATAGGTCATTGATAACCGTCCTCCCACAATTTCCGCACTAATTCCACATACACGCCTTGAATGTCAACTTGGTCAGCACGAACAGTGGTTGAGGGATAAGCAGCATTAGCAGGTTGCAGCGTCACCTGATCGCCCTTTCGATAGAAATACTTCAACGTCGTTCGCGTTCCTTCTCTCGCAGCCACAATCGTCCCAGCTTTGAGTGTGAAAGCATTCGGTTCTGGGCGCATGATGATCAAATCATTGTGGTCGATCAAAGCGCCGATCATACTATCGCCTCGAACTTGCAGTACATACCAGGTATCGCTTCCCTTCGGCTTACGTCCAGGCAACTCTAACCATTCGATCGACGCATCAGGAAAGATTTCAACTAAGCTATGAGCCGCGATCGTTCCCAAAATCGGCAGCCGAAACCTAGGGACTGTCAGTCCCTACTTCTCGCCGTTCTCCTGTAACCATGCTTCAGTAAATCGAATTGTTCGAGCAGTTTGCTCAACCTGAACCAACACACCTTTTCTCACCAGAATAGCTACCAGCGATTGAACTGGAGCCGTCGAAGTATAGCCTAGTCCCGTCATAATTTCTCGAACGACGGGACAATACTCAAAACGGCGGAAATGATTTGCAAGCCAATCGACAAGACGCTGTTGCGGTAGCGTGAGAGGAACCATGATTATCTTTGTAGTAGTACAAATACTCTACAAGAAAAAAGCATTTTGTCAAGATCAAAAATCCTTTCTTGAAATAGATATGTAGCGTTTAGGAGTATCACGATCACACTGGGCACTGTCAATCTAGAAGTAACCATTCTCGCAACCAATCGGGAAGAAATGAGACATTCGAGTACTCACGCTCCATCAGTTCATCAAATAAACAATGACTGAGATAGCAATAATTTGAGCTTGAATCATAGGTCTCCCAAAGCAGAATTTTCATAGGCAAATGCCCTTTTGGGTTCGTGATCAAATAGTCAAAGTCTGTATGGTAAACTCGTCCTGATTCGTTCGACCAACCCACAGCCTCGACGAACATCTCATAGTCAGATCGATACGATCCGGATCTGCGTTCTTGATGGGCTTTGATTCTCTGCCAAATTCGTTTTTGGACACTCAAACCAAATCGACCCCCACTCGCTTCTAACCACAGTCGATTAATCGTCCTCAAAGCTTTTGGAGAAATCTGAGAAACATCGATATGCGTACAGCCATGTTTTGATACCCGACCTGGCATCAGCTTTGCAATCACTCGAATTGTCTCATCGTCAGCTTCCTGCCACTGCGCGGTTTTGAGTAAGTATTCGAGGCGGCGATACCGTTGGTCTAACTGAAAAAACGATTGTTGGGGTGAATGATGGTCTGCCTTGGATGCAACTGCAACTATCTTTTCAGCCGCATCAATCTCGTCGATCGGAGCGGGGATTTCTAAAGCCTTAAGCCAGTCGTACACAACCTGATTAATCTTGGGATGATGACGCACTAGGACTGCAAGATCCTGTATGGTCTGCTGTTGAACAGTCTCAGGATGACTGACTTTTTTCTCTAACTGCTTTAGCAGCTTTTCTATCTCAGCGACAGCGCTAGAGGCATCTTGATCAAAGTTGAAGTGGTTGAACACATTGTACTTGTCGCCCTGTACATAGTCGCCTTGAACGTTAAGCGATTCATTATAAGTGCTTCCAGAACCGAGATGAATTGAACGATCAACGGATTTCTCAGACGTTTGTGGTGTTACTCTCTGTGCTTGAGGGTCTGCAATTTTTGATGCCAGATGCCAGAGGTAAAAACTGAAGCTGAACATCGGAATGCCGATCGCGGTTTTGACAAATCTTGGCACTCTTTCAACTTCCCCCAGCCACAGAGCAATCGCTACAAGGATTACAATCGCACAGTAGTAAGCGAACCTTCTTCCTGAAAGCAACCACCAGCATCGAACGGTTAACATTCTTCGGAAACTCCTCGCACTGCTTTCTGATGGTTGAATCTTTTGAGACTATACGCCGATTAATAATTTGAGAGCAAGCTCAATCACTTTGCCAATTCCAGCTTCGATTCCACCATTCGCCGCAATATAGCGCCCCAATTCCATCAGAGTTTGCTTACGTTCAGGATCGGCTTTTGCTTGAGTCGCAAGTTCATCGGCTGCTTTATGTGTCGCTGCTTCTGAAGAGCACTGGCTTTGAAGTTGATGCAGTAGTTTCTGAATCTCCGCTATCGCTTGATCCAAGTCTTGATTGACAGCTTTATTGCCTTGCACAAAGTCACCTTGAACCTGAACGGATTCGTTGTAAGTTCCACCTGCCCCAAAACTGATATGACGATTGTTGACCATCGCAGTAATGCACCTCAAATCATTCACCTGAATTGCTCAATCCTAGATCATCGACTTGAGAAATTCAAGCACATGAACGCGATCGCGCTTCTTGCGGTGTGCTTACGGAGTTTCCGGCAACAAGCGAATGCTCCAGATGAGTAATTTGCTGCCTGCTGCTAATAATTTGAGAACTGTCTATTCAAATCAGCGGATGATCTGAATAGATAGCGGTGACTTGCAGTCTTGGTTATTACAATGACGTGATGAATGATTGTGTCTTAGATAGATAGTTGCGATCGAGAATTGAACAGTACACGCTTGCCTCATCTCCAGAATTCACAGATGCGCCAATTACTTTGCGAATTGCGCTGGATCTTGTGCTCATTCACAGTCAGTTTTGAGCGAGAATAGAAAGATAGACTCATCTCTTCCCCACTCATGCCGCTGATTCCTGCGCTTTCAATTCCTTCTGGATATCGCGCTCAATCCCAAGATACCAGTCCTGAAATTGACTGGATTATGTTTGAGCGGCTGCGGCAACTCTCTTTGATAGAACGAGTCGATCGCTATTGTGCCTTTAACACTGCAATGCGATCGCTCGGAGCTACACCACGAACTTGTCGAGCCGTTGCGCTGAAAAGACTCGGAGCCGAGTGGATCAATTGTCTGAAATACCCAGAGGCAGAACCGATGATCCTTGACCCGATCGCGTTTAGCCGCAAAGTCATCGCCATTCTTGATGCCCTCCAGATTGAGTATTACGTGGGTGGCTCATTTGCAAGTTCAATCTACGGCGAAAGTCGAAATACGCGCGACATCGATTTAGTCATTGAGATCGAGCGTCCCCAAGTGCAACCACTGGTCGATGCTTTTCTGGCTGAGGACTTCTACATCAGTGAAACTTCGGTGATTGAAGCACTCACAGACCCTAATCCCCGTAAGTCGTTTAACGTTCTTGATAATCGGAGTGTCGAAAAAGCAGATCTGTTTATCCTAAAAAACGAACCCTTCGCCTATAGTAAAATGCAGCGACGACAACTGCTCGACATTCCGGGGGTTCCGATCTTTGTTTGCTCTGCTGAAGACATTGTGCTGCAAAAGCTCGTTTGGCGCTCTGGCACAGATTCAGATCAACAGTGGCAAGACATCTTAGGAGTCTTGAAAGTTCAACGCGGCGCTTTGGATCAAGCCTATCTCGCAACTTGGGCAGTTCAACTGGGTGTGTTGACTGAATTAAACCGTGCGATGCAAGAGGCGGGACTGGGTTTGGCATAATCAAGGCAAATCGTTGCAGTTTTTTCGATCGTGCTGATTGCTCCAGTCAGCACCGAATTAGAGCGATCACATGAGGCACTCATTGCACATCGCGTAGGCACACTTGTCGCTCCTTTTGGTTTATCTCAGTTGTCGTAAGGCTTCATTCACTTCAACTGGCTCAAATGCCTCTGGATTGAATGCTCCTCCAACCCACTCCAGCATCGATTCATGTTCGGGATGATTTGGATCTCGCAAGGTTTCCACTAGCTCTGTATACCCCCAAGTGCCACCGCAGTCTTCAGGAGGACAAGCTCGCTTCCCGGTGACACAAATTCCATAGCGGGGAATATCAGCAGCAGGCAGAATCTTCTCAATCAAGATCTCATGCTCCCAACTGTCTCCCATATCGTAGGTGTAGCGAAACTTGAACTTCTCTCCAGCCACAACTCGGTTTATTTTGACTTTGCGTTCATCCTTGACTTCCCAGTCATATTCTGGGGCAGGTTCACCATATTCCAGCCCTTGAATCAGAAACAGGTGCAGATGAGAGTTTGTCCAACCCATCGCGGTTTGAATGATTTGATGTAGCTCACCTAACGTGATGTCGCTACGAACTTGCACCCGTCGCCAGATCGGAGGGCGTAACTCTAGGAGCGTGACCTTGATTTGATAGACACTAGCAGAAGCTGAGGATTTCCGAGTGGGCATATCCGTAAATCTCTAAGTTTTAATTCTCTAGATTAGTCCACCAGAAAAGGCTTTGATTCAGATGCCAACAAATTGCGATCGATGTTTACGCTTCTTCAATCCGTTGCTTGATCAACGTCATAACTGATCTACCCGTTGTCGTTTTGTCTGAATCAGTCTAACAATACCGCGAACATCTTCGGTGCAGCGAAGCTCACGACATAAATCAATTGGCAAAGACAATGCAGCTTAATTCGGAACAGCAGGCATGGGCGATTCGCGTGGTGCGCGATTGCTGTGGAATAGAGACGAGCGACGATCAACTGATGGCGCTTCTATCACTGTATCCATATCTCCTTGACGATATTATTGTCGATACGGATACAGTTGCTCGCGAACACCTGATGGGCGCAATTGCACAACGACTTAGATTTTCAGGCTGGGTGAGCTACGGAGACTCCGAGAACGATAGTCGCGCTTCTTCGCAGCTTTTCCCAAATGTGCTGTTGAGCATGGATATCGTTTAGTTGAAGGATACTGGAAAGATTAAAGCTCTGACATCAGCTAGATTTAATATTGCTCTGCAAGACAAAAATCTACAGTTCAGCTTAGAGTTGGCTTGACCCGTGCGATCGAGGTAGAGAAATACAGGATGAGTGATTTCAATGGTTAATTCTCACCAAAAACAGCTTCCAACGCTTCGTCAGTATAGTGTCTTCCCCTTCTGATCGCTGTGACTGAAGAATGCGCTGTTTTCAGCTATCCGTCCATCCGCAGTGGTCACACTGCCAATGCTTAGACGATCGTGAACCAAACTTCATGGATCTTTCGCAACGAGGACACCGCTCGGTAAACAAGGGATGGGTATCGAGCCATTCTAATTGCTGTTGGGTTGTCCAACGTCGTGCTGATATCACGACTTCGCCAGCGTACATAGCCGAATCATCTTCTCTCAGCTCAGACACCGATCGCTTGTAATCTTGGTTCACTTTCATTGTGCGATATTCCTGCCTAAGCCACTCCCAAATTAGCACAAGTCACGGCAGTGCAAACCCTTTCGGCGAGGCTTACACTATAGCAATCGATGGGGACTAATATTCTATCGAATCTCCGCATCCTGACTAATGAAAGCAGGAGAGTGAGAGCGCTGACGGTTGGCGAGCACATGGGCAATCTTCTCCAATATCTTTCTAATCGCGATCAACGACATGATGAGGAAGTCCAGTTCACTCTCCCGCTTTCGGCATCAAGGACGAAATTTCAGTTTCTAGCACACTGCGCGTCCCGTCTGTCTCTCAATTATGCAAACTCAGTCAAAACTTGAGTTTATTCTTACTCCTGGTAAAAAATCATAGTTTGACGATAAGCAAGCACAGCGGCAATGTAAGCGAGATGAAGGACGGTAGCAACGCGATCGGGTTGCAATTCTTCAAGTTCGTTCGGGTTGAGTCCGATCGCAAGTTGATGCACAAGCGAGATGACTTGTTGTTTGAGGCAATTCAACGAATCAGGAATCTCGTCGTGATTTGATCGGGGCAGTCCCCTAAAATGCTCTGTTGCTTCGACTTCGATCCGAGCGAGTTGCGCCGTTGCTTCTGCAAGCTGAAGCGTACTGTGCATCAGCCACAGGGAACTTTCTTTGTCCCAGTCCCGCTCAAGAAATAGACTGAGGATTATCACTCTTCCTCGACAAGCTCTGAGTGAGTCAGCGTTGCCAAGATGCACGGTTGAATGAGACATGATATGCGGAACTCCATAGTTTCGGTGCTAGGTAGTATATCGGTTTGCTGTCTGATTAATCTTACAGAGAATAGTAGCCACTGGGAAGCTCGAAGAGTGAGTGGGATCGAAATCTCAAACCGCGATCGCATAAACGCTTGAAAGGCATCTGTTTTCATCAGGGGTCGCGCACCAATCAACCTTACCTTTCTTTATTGAGTACCTCGAAGAGAGGAGCAGTGCTAGCCGTTGGGCGGCATCCGGGTCAAGATATTCGGGAAAGTGAACAAATGCCCAAGCGAATGTGATCTGACTGAGATTGCTCAAGGTGTCGCCCAGGGTTTCGATCGCATCGAGCGAGAGTTGATAGCTGTAGCCCAGCTTTGTTCCTGCGACCATTCGTGATACTTGCACCGGCTTGCTCCTCTTCGGATATCCTGCAAGTGGATTCAATTTAGTTCAGAATTTCGGGTCAATCAACTCAACTGTGAGCAAGACCTCAACATAGCCCGGATCAGGTTCAAGATTCTTTCAACGCTGACATGGCTCTGACCTCAGATGTTAAGACACCGTTACACCAAAAGCTAGCTCGTTTACAGCCAGAATCAGATCAGGCTCAAGGGTTATACACCGAACTGACTCAGCATCTCGCGTAAAGCCGTTGTGATCGCGGTCCAGTCTTGCAACCACGCCAGTTTCAATTGAGCCAGACTCGATGAATGAGTGCAAGCGATACCGCTCAATCGATGTCGCGACGACAACAATTTTGAAGGTTGGAGATCCTGGCACATGGGTCATGCTATGTTCTCAGCAGCACAAGGAGCGAAGCTCGCGACAGCGATCAGTTCCCGGTTGCTTCCAACAATAACCTGATGCTTTTTGACAGATAACGAGGTAAGAACAATGGCATGTCAAGGAGCCGTCCCGCCCACTGACGCAGAGGTCAAACAAGTGGTACAAGACGTGATGGCACTGCTGTCCTCGAAGTACCATCTCTATCGAGAACCGTTCGAGCAGTACAAAGCACGGATGATGCCAACCTTGTAGGGAGGAAGAAGTCCAACGGCTGCAACAGCAGCGTCAAGCCGCCGATGAGGCGCTGGAACGAGGGATTTATGAAGTGCTGTGGCAAGACCGCTGTGAGAGCTTTTAGCCCGCCTTTTCAGAACGGCACGACGTGAGTTGTTCCTGCTCGTTCCACTCTGACGACCTCGATCTTATCCGCACTCATCAGGCACGAGCGAACCGATCAGGTTTGCCCTGAATCTTCTGCAACAGTCCTCTCCGGACGGCGTGATTCGCAGCGATCTCGACGCTCATTCTCGCTTTCTTCAGGTCAGCCGCATCAAATGGGTCATAGAGGTCTTCAAGCAGTTGGTCAATCGATTTTGACTGTTTCGGTTTGATCGCTTTGACCACGGCATCCATCAATTTCGAGGACTGAAAGGCTGGCTTAGTCTTTGCGGCATCAAATCCAGCTAGCTCGGTTGACTTGGGTGCAGGTTGGGAAGGTTTGGCAGTAGAGGAAGGCTTCGATTTTGGTTGAGCCGATTGAGCCTTGGGAGTTGGCTCGATCCGCGTTGGGACTCCAAGCAGGCGATCAATTTGCTGCACGAGTTGATCAATGGCGAGCACGGTTTGCGAGGTCACAGTTTGAGCGAGGCGATCGCGTTCTTGGTGTAACCGAGCGTGCTCTTGACGTAATTGGTCTTTAACGGCTGAAGTAAGAGTCATAATCGTTGAAGTGCAACAATGAGCGCTCATTAGACCTGCTTTGAAAATAGATTTTCATTCGTGGGTGTGAGCAAGATTCGATCGCGCTCATGATGTCTCCTGCACGAATCAAATTGGATGAGCAAGCTCATAGTTCAGCAAGCCTGCGATCAAGTTGAACCGTAGCCCAAATCGCCTGCGACGGTTACGGTAGCGCTCCGATAAGATGCGAAAAATCTTCAAC
>NZ_JBNXVP010000071.1:0-24194 GCF_050565645.1 Leptolyngbya sp. AN10 | reverse complement strand
CTGATCAAATGTGCGGCACTGAATCGCATGATTCAGATTGCTAAACCCGATAGCTATCGAGTTGAAGCTTAATCTCGACTTCCCGCAATCCCAGAACAGTCACTTTCTCGATTCATGCAACAAAGCCATGTTAAAGTAAACGCCATCTGCCCACACATACACATATCGCTTGCCCTTGAGACTGCGGGTTTGCCAGTCTTCATGCTCAGTGATCCACTTTGTTTTCAAGCGGCTCATTGTCCTCGACGACAATCCTGCTGCATTTACGCCTAACAGTGAAGTTCATGCCTCCTCAAAATCTCCGGTTGAGATGCCTTTAAGATATAGCCATGGTAGAACTTCTTCCACCGAACGAGACCGCTTCAAGTACGGCGGCAGCAAGCTCGAATTGAACTTGATTCCACTTCGGCTTCTATCGCGCACTTTTGGCACTTGGACTGCGACTTCTCCGACTCCAGTTGTAATCGTGCGCTCCGGTAGATAGCCATTCCGAACGATTGCTTTGCGTCCTTGCTCATCTCGCAGTCCTTGATAGTGTTCTAGAAATGTTTGTAGTTCTGCTTCGACCGCTTGAGCAATAATTTGTTGTGCGCCAGTTCGGATCAGTTCTGTGAGTGCATCTGTGAATGTTTCTGTTGTCGCTGGCGTTTTGAATGCAATCAAGTTATCGTTGCTCATGGTGTATTCCTCGTCTGACCTTTTTTGTCTTTCAGCAGGATACGCCTTTTTTCTCCTTATTTTCCATACACCAGATCAAAGCATAACTCTGCCTCCATGCAGGACAACTCGATGTCTTTTCTTAGCGAATTTAGTGAACTTTAGAATCCCCTCTGTGTCTTGTTTCTAGCATTTACCCTGGCACTGGTTGCGTATCCCGTGGGGACAAGTGCTTAACGGAACGCGAAAGAGATACTTCGTTTGTCACTAAAAAGTATTTGCGACACAACCTAAAAGCTTAAGCAGTCCAAGCCACAGAAAATATCGAGCGGTGCCAGTCACTAGATCACCAACGCGGACAATCAGCATTGCGTGTAGCGAATCGCCTAAAAGTAAACAGTCTACTAAAGAGATTCTTTAGTATTGATGGGCTGGTTCAAAGAATCATAGGAGCAATAATTTAGCAGCCGAATTGCCCAAGCACCTTTAACCTGATAAACAATCCCGCGCCACTCGACCTGCTTGATGAGCAGCGTAGATAAAATAACAACTGCTCCTAGTATCTGCACGATCGGAATTCCAACCAGTGTTTTGATCATTGCGATGCCTGACAGTGGTGGCACTGGCTCACTACGGGTCTGCACCAATTGACGCACATTCAAATCAATCCACCCGATCAGGCAGCCCAAGCAGGCAATATAAATCGTGAAGCCAAGCGTTAGCCACAGACCGATCTGAGCCTGCCCAGCTAGTAAGGCAGCAAAGATACCAGCGCATAGTCCAATGAGTAAAATCGCTGCAAACAAGCTGTGCACTACCATTGCCCACCATGCTGGATGATAAAGCTTGGCTAAAAGTAGCTGTCGTCGCATCCAACGCAAAAAACTCGTTAGGGAACAGGTTTCCCGGTTGATCATCATCAATGAAGGCACAAACTTAATTTGAAGACCCAGCGATCGCATCAATGGGTACAGTACGACATCATCAGTGAGAGCATTTCCCCAGGTTTCCTGCAAATTAGCTTGCTCAAATCGCTCTCTGCGGAATGCAAACGAACCTCCCCAGGGGATTTGATAGAGATACATTTGCATAGATGCCGCAACATTCCATAAATACCGAGCGATCGAACCCCATTGTGTACCGATTGGCATATACCAACGATTTCCAGTTGTTAACCCAACGGTTGGATCGGCTAAAGGCAGCACGAGTTCCTGAAGCCAGGTTGAATGCGTCAGCGTATCGGCATCAACGAAGGCAACAACTTCACAATCGTCTGGTAGTTCTGAGAGTGCTTGCAGCAACGCGCTGCATTTTAGTCCACAGGTTAAGCGAGGTGACTTTAGAATACTGATGTGAACCGGAATTAGAGGCGGATCAGGCAGAATTTGCTTCAAAGTTTCCCAGGCTGGATCTGTGATGCTATCTACAACAATCTGTAATTCGTAATTCGGGTAGTTCTGGTTGAGGAGCGCTTCGATACACTTCGATAAAAACGGGTCTGCACCTCGTAGGCAAAGCACGATCGCGGCTTTCGGCAAGGTCTCTGGGTCGAACGATCGAGCATTGTGTAGCAGCGACTTTCTTAGATCTGACTGTGCTGAACGAAGTTGTCGCACAAATGCAATCACAAGCGGTAGTTGAGATATTACCCAGACGCTCAAACAAGCAAGGATTAGGAGAGTAAAGTGAGTCATAGCTGGGGTGCTGAATCGTTTTAGTCAAAGTAAAGGTGTCTGTCTGAGCCAGTCGGCAGTTCGGCTCATACCCTCGTCTAGAGTGATGCGAGGAACATAGCCTAAACTTTGGCGGGCTTTTTCAATCGAGTAGGGATAGGGACGGGTTGTAAAGCCGATCGTATCTGGCGAAATATTCAAGGCTTTAGCAGCAGCCTTAGCCAGAAATGCTGGCATTGAAATGGGCTTTGGTTGATTTGAAATCGTGGCAAGTCTGGAATAATAGTCTTTCCAACTGGTTTGAGCACCGTCGGTGATGTTGAAGGTTTCACCGTAGGCTTGTTTTTCAATTGCCAAAAAGCATCCGTCGATCAGATTGTCGATATAAACGTGATTCATCACTCCACACCCACCGTTGACCAGAACAAATTTGCCCGATCGCATCATTTGGAGCGGGCGAACGACCCAAGATGTTGCGTTCGGACCATAGACATCGCCAGGTCGAATGTTGATTACGCCGAAGTGAGGCGGATTGTTCAATTGAAGCAGCAGTTTTTCTGCTTCAATCTTGGTTCTGCAATAAAAGTTTTTGCCAGTGTAAAGCGCACCTTCCTCAGTGATTCCATTGGCATAGTTCATGCCATAAACCATGACGCTGGATAAATTAACAAAGGTGCCGACATGAGCATTGATTGCAGCAGTTGCCATCGTCAGCGTACCGTGAACATTCGTCGAGTAAAATTCTTCGGCGTTACCCGTTTCTTTGACGATCGCGGCTGCGTGTAGAACAATGTCTACATTCTCACAAGCCAGCTTTGCGGCTTCTGGATCGTTGATGCTTCCGACTAACACCTCTGCACCCAAGTCTCTTGCCTTTTGAGCTTTATCAGCAGAACGCTGCAATCCTCGCACCTTCATACCTTGAGCCAGTGCGAGTTCAGCCGTTCGCAATCCGATAGAGCCACCAATTCCCGTAATCAGCAGGGTTTTATCTTGAAGATTCATATCATAGAGCTGTGATAAATGAGCTACCGTAAAGCAACAGGTTCTTTGAGCGTCGAGAAATGCTTTCCGCCTAGCTCAATCTCTCCAGCCGTACAGCTAGGTTTGAGCCGACCCAACAGATACTCTAAATCGCGGGCGATGATGTTGGTTCCGTGATCAGGCTCAATCAAACTCACGAGCGCAATTTGATCGGTTACTTTCGCTGCTAAACTATTCATTCCTAAAAAGTTGAATATGCCCGACTCATAAGTGCCACAGGGAACTGAGGGATTGTTGACTCCAACGCAGTATTCATTGGGCTGAAACCATTTGATCGAGGGATAGCCGTGAAAATGGATCAGCGGCGCACCGTTCTCAATCAGTTCAGGTAGATAAAGCGCCGAAGCAAGCGCGATCGCGACCATGACATAGATATCGTAGGACGGTTTAATATCGGTTTTTGCCAGATCTAAACCCTGAGCAACCTGAAACACTAAGCGCTTTTTCAGTCCGATTCGAGTGACATCGCGATCGCGATCAAGCGCTGTTTTATTTGCGCCCGATCGTGAGCTAACTAACCAAATATCAGGAATTTGTTTGAATACGATCGTCTGTCCGATTTTGGTTTTGAGATACCAGCGACCTAAAGAATTTTGCCGAATTTCACTTGCACTAAAACCAGAGACCAGAGTGAGGGTTTCCCACTCAGCCGCAGTGATTTCTCGTGCTCCAACATACTGCGGCGGCTCAATGTAGCAAACAAATCCGTAGGAAACTCCAGTTCTGCCGTTGACAATAACATCAATGATGTCGCGGTGGGATTTGCGCTTGATCACTTCACTGAGCTTAGAGCCTGCGGGGAACAATCCGGTTTCTGCAAGTTCTTTACCAAGCGTGACGAGCTTTTCAGCGTAAGTCGAGGCTTGAGGATCAAATTCACCAATGTCAAAGCGATTCAGCGGAAGTGGCAAAATCGGAACAAAAATCTTTGGAATTAGCGAGTAAAGGACAAACTTCTCGAACTCAGTCCGAGGAAAGGTCGCATCTGACAGATTCATATTGAGAATCGAAAGCTGATCTTCAGAAATGCCGATCACCAGTTCCGAAAAGGTTTTGATCAGTGTGTTCAAGCCGATTTTGATCTTTTTGGGATAAGAAAGCTCTGGGCTTGCCATCTGTGGATTCAATTCCGCCAGCGTGATGACTTGTGTGTTAGTTGGATCTTGGATGCGCTTTGCGGCGTGTTCTTCTGCCCAACTCGATAGTTCAGCAATTTGCATGATCGAAAGCTTTCGATCTTTTGCCACAAAGCGGCAGTAGGTTTGATACAGTGTTTCTGCCGTCAAGATTCCAACCTGGCGCAGTACCGAGGGCGGTCGCTCGACATCAATAATGGCATTGATTCCCGCTCTGACAATCTTGACGTTGATGTTTTTGGAAACCCCAATCTTCGGTAGCTCGATCGGATATGAATACGCAACAGTCGCCGTTTCCCAGGGTTCTACCGTGACCCCATAGCGGACAAGCTGATTTTGCAGCTGCGATCGGAAGTTCAGAATCATTGAGTTACGGTAGCCTTTGGGTAAAGGGCGAAAGGTAACAGTGAGCTTCTGCGCCATCTGGAGTGGATCAACGATCGGGGGGCGGTAGTCGGCGGTTGCCGTTTCTGCTAAACCGCTAATCAAGCGCCCGATCGTACGCAGGCTGCCTCCTTCGGTTTCGTCGTCTGGCTCGATCGAGGTGTCTATTTGCAGAAACGACAGGATTTCGGTTTTATAGGTTGCTAATGTTTCTCGTACTTCTGGAGTGAGTGCTCCTTTAGCAGACCGAATGCTGAGTTTGTCTTGGTTTGCCTGAAGCAGGATGCCCTGTTGAGCAAGATCTGCAATGAGCTGAGGAATATTCATGCCGAGTCGCCTTCCCTGTGTTTAGAGTTCAAGAAATTCTGTGTCCGTGGTGACAAATTCTTCAGAGAGCCGTTCGGCAAGCGCTGCGATCGTAGGATAGTGCCAAAACAAAATCGGAGAGAGCGGACTCCCTAAAAGTGCTTCCGCTTTAGCAGCAATGCTCATTGCTTGAGCAGAATTCAGTCCATAGCTTTCGAGTGTGACAGTCGGGTCGATTTCGCTCGGCGACACCCCTAGCTGCTCTGCAACTTGATCAATCATCCAGACTTGGAGATTGGCAGTGGTTTCAGAGGGTGTGGTTGCGCCTGAAAGATGTTGAGTCATGCGTGAGCCTCTTTATGAGTGTGTTTGAATATCGTTCGTCGCATTTACCTGTCCCCGGACTGGGAGTCCGGGACGAGACAGAACAGAGTTAGAAAGCTTCTTATGCTTTTCAAACATCCTTCAAGATTGAAACATGAAGATTGAAACATTACTTTTTGCTGGGTGTTGGAATGTACTGGCTATACTGCGGTGCCATCAGAAGTCCTTGAGTTCTGAGATTTTGAATTCGGTACAAAAATGCTGCACCCCGCATGAGATGGTTTGCAACATCGCAAACGCGGCGATGTTGTGGCTCTTTTAGATAAGAGTGATTCACCCATTCGTTAAACGCACCCATCGCAGGTCCGCACCAAATTTGATAGTCAATTTCTCGCCCCGCCTCGCCGATGCTAGACCAGCGTGAAGATAGTCCCAAATACCACCGAAAGATCAGCGCCATTTTGCGCTTAGGATGGTTTATCGAACGCGCCAACTGCTCCGGATCACGCTGCTGAAAAAACGCAGTGGTTTCTTGCCAAACTGAATCTAGGGTTCTGCGGAAAATTTGCTTTTCTAGCTGTTCGCGCTCTTTGATCGGAATCGCTTCGATCGAGTCATAGCTGCGGTAAAGTTCGTAGAGTTTTTGAGCGCGTAGCGGAAACAGCGTACCGCGCTTGAGAACTTGTAGCTTCACACCCATCTCAAACATATCGGCAGCCGGAGCCATCGTCACATCGGTCGTTTCGGCTTGTGCCAGCAGTTGCTTTGTTTGGAACGAAGTGCCAGATTCGATACAGGCTTGGTTGACTGATCCGGTAACAACATACGCCGCTCCCATCATAAAAGCACCGAGTACCGCCTCCGGTGTACCAATTCCCCCGGCTGCACCGACTCGTACCGAATTGGTATAGCCGTATTTTGCTTGCAGTTCGTCACGCAGCACGATTAGCGATGGCAGTAAACAACTGAGAGGGCGATTGTCGGTATGTCCACCAGAATCAGCCTCCACAGTCAAGTCATCTGCCATCGGTACATACTCTGATAGCTTTGCTTGCTGCTCGGTAATCAATCCTTGAGCCACTAGCTCTTTTAACAGCTTGAGCGGAGCAGGCTGCATGAATTTAGTTGCAACTTCTCGCCGAGAAACTTTAGCAATCACTTTGTTTTGTACTTCAATTTGATGATTAGAGTTCAACGAGAGTCCCGCAACGCGATATCGAACAATGTGATCGGTTAGATCGAGAAATGCAGAAGCTTCTACGGTTCGGACTTGATGCTTAAGGTAGAGTTCAACTGCACCTTGCTCGATCGCAGTATCCATCGGGCTGTGAATCAAATTAAAGGCATACAAACCGTTCGGCAATGCTTGCTGAATTTGCACGATCGCTTGCTCTAAGCGGGCTAAAGGAAGTCCTCCCGCCCCAAAAGAACTGAGGATGCCAGCTTTTCCTAATGCAGTGACAAGCTCCACACTAGCAATCCCGCCTGCCATTGCGCCTGCTTGGTAAGCATACTGCACTCGGTGGAATGCCCGAAAGGTCGGATCTCCTAGCTGCTGCACCGAAAATGAAGGCAGCAGTACCAGCGCTTCAACCTGATTTGAGGATGCCGTCTCAGATCCAATCAAGCCATCGTTTGTCACGCCGATTTGCCCATTCATCCGAACGATATAGCAAGGTTGCTCAAGATTCAGTAGCTTTGCTTTGATCTCGCCAGGCTCGAAAGCAAGGCGATCAAGCGAACCTTGCCAAACTGGGGCGCGATGCACGGCATCTGTCAGTCCGATAAACTGTAGTCCATTTTGGGGTGGGGCAGTAGACACGATCGTCATGGTCAAAACCTCCTTGAATCGGTATCTATTGATCTGTGGCTAATCGAAACCCTAAGTCTTTGAGAATTGAAATTGTTTTGCCTTTGTAAATCACCATCACTTGAGCAATGACGTAGGGATCGGGTTCTAGCCCCACCTCACACATCTCGATTTCATAGCGGATAGAGCCAGAACTCGGCAGAATTTGCCCTCGATTGCGGGCACTCTGCAACCCTCGCAGCGTCGGCTGTAGGCTGGCGTTAACCATGCGGGAGTGAAAGCCTAGATACAATAGGTAAAACTGCAAAAGCTGGATTGCTCCACTCATCATCATGGTTCCAGGCAAACAGAAATCATCTTTAAAGTGGCAGTTAAAATACCAATCGTCAGGCTTGAGCCGTTTTTCGCCGACGATCGCACCCAAGCCCCACGCTCCCCCAAACGGATCAACCGAGAGGACGCGATCAATCATTCGGGCTGCGAGTGGAAACATCCGTAGAGCAGGATTGCGATCGGATGAGTAATCGGCTTTGCCAAAACAGGCGGTTAAATTTCCATGAGTTAAATGACTTAGATCCTGTTCGCTAAAGTGGGTCTTATCGCAGTGCAGCAATGGTTCAAACCGTTGTTTTTTAATCTTACTTTTCGCGACTTGCTCTATTTTCGTAAACGTTGCGCCACTTCCATCTTTGAGCTGATCATCAGTGAAAAATCCGCCCGCTGACTTTAGCTCCATAATTCGCTGACCTCGCACAAAGTAGTTGCAGGTGTAAAAGAACAGCAGCGTATCACTGCCGCGCACAAACGAAGTAATGTCGAGCTTACAGCAAAGGGTTTCACCGACTTTCGGCGCTTTGTTAAAGAAGCGAGTGCTACCATCCAATGCTCGATAAACCCGCTGACCTTTATTCTCGAAGTCAATCCCCAGATAGCTAATCAAAAACATATTGCTTTGACACGCTTCCATCAAAACCGAGGTTGGCAGATAGCCATCGACGCTGTACCAAGCATCGATCGGGATATCATACTCCGTCTCGATCGAGCAGGGTTCAAAGCAACCTTGTTTTGCGTCTAGCTGGGTTACACGACTGATAAACAAGTAGGGAGGCATAGGTAAGCGAACGCGGCGAGGATAAGTATCAATCACGGAGTATTCTGTCCCAAACACCGCAGCAATGCGACCTTGAGCAAACTCCAGGACAGCCGCTTGATCATAGATTGGGACTGCATTGCATCTAGAAGCAGGGAGCGAAGGTCGCTCAAGCACTTGGCTAGGTTGAGAAAGCATTTTTTCGGCAACTTTCACTTGCAGTTGAATCAGGTCGTTGATCTGGCGCAATTCCGCTTCGCGAGTTTGTAAAAAAGCAGCGTGAGATTGAGTTGAGGTAGGGATTGCAACTGAAGGCGCGTCTTGCCGTGAGAAGGACTTTGAGCTTGCCAAATCTGGATGCGATCGAAGTTCAGATTCGGTGGTTCGCTGTTTTTGGAACGCTCCACCTGACGGCTGAAGCTCCCTTATAGGTTCATTTCTATCTAAATGCAGTGTATCGAATTCATCTAAATACAATGGAGCAAGCGTCAGCGGAACTCGGTGACTCACTAATTTTGCTAACAACTTAAGCAAAGAAGTGTGATCATCAATACCTCGACTGTTGGTAAAGGTCGTAACTGGGCTGTGAGGCTTTAGGATTTCCGAAATCCAGCGTGTGCAAGTCGTTGCTGCTCCAACTTCGACAAAGATTCGCGCTCCGTCTGCATAAACTTGTTCAACTAAGCGAGGAAAATCGAGCGGTTGACAAATCATACGAGCGATCGCATCTCCTAATGACTGAGAAGCAATTTCTAGCCTTTGATAGTCTGCCGCAGAGTAGAACTTCATGCCAGTCTGGGGCTGTACTGGCAAGGTGAACCACTGTGTTAGCTCCTCTAGCTCCGATCGCGCAGGCGAACAATGAATCACGTTCTGAAACGGTGCGCGAAAATAGCTACATTTGAGCGATTGAATCACCCGCAAACAAGCTTCAGGATCGCCCGCCAACACAACTTCGTTAGGTGTATTAATCTGAGTTAGATATACCCGCTCTTCTGTACGAAGGCGTTCGAGCACCTCGACAAGAGGATGTATCACAATATAAATTCCCCAAAAGCTTTGATCAGCGGGATCTTGTTTCAGCGGCAGTCCCCAATGCTGGCGTACTGCGTTTTTTGCACCCATCAGACGATCGCGAAATAGCGCAGAAGTTGTCATCTGACGGGCGGTTTCTTCAGCTGAATCCCACACGCCAAGCGCAAGCAACATACTATATTCACCCAAACTGTAACCAAAGGCGGCTTTCGGCTGGATTCTAAAATGGTCGCGTAGGATCAGCGTATAACCCTGTGCAATCATAGGACCTGCCATTAAAGTGCTAATGCAATCTTCTAAAAGCTCGGTTTCTAGTTTCTCTAATTGGCGACCAGATAGCTTTTCTAGGCTGCGAGGATACACCCGCATCATCGCCTTATCGAGCAGTTCATGCGTCGCTGGCTTGCGAATCTTTTGGTGCAGTGTATCGAGAAGCTGCGGGAATGCTCGGAACATATCTCTCGCCATTCCTGGATAAGCAGTAAAGCCTCCCGGATAGACAAAGGCGACATCGCCAGTTTGACCTTGAGGATTGGGGGTGAAATAGCTGCCGATCGGCGTTTTCCAGTCTTGCTGTTGAGCAAAGGCAGTCGGAATTCCAACAATTGCACGCTGAAGTTCTCGATCGAGTTCTTCTTTGTGGTGTCCTAAGATAACAGCGGCATGAGGAAAGTGCGATCGTCGCTCAAATTCCGCGTGAACTTGACGAGCTAAACCTGCTAAAGAATCCGTTGCTTGAATTGATAGCTGCAATTGTTCTAGCTGCTCTGATAGATGCTGCTGATCGGTTGCCGCGATCGCAAAGAGATAGAACGGGCGCTGCTGTAAGTAATGCCGAGTGCGATCTCTTTGTCCGGGTTCTTCAGACAAAATAATGTGACAGGTCTGACCAAATCCTAAGCTATTTATCGCTGCAATGCGTCGATCAGCTTCAGGAGGATAGTACCAGGGACAAGTTTCCGTTGGCACATAGAAAGAGCTACCTTGCCAAACACTTGGATGTTTCGGCTTCGACCAGTGCGGCATTCTGGGTAGATATTTGTAGTACAAACAAAGCGCTACTTTAATCAAGCCTGCGATTCCAGCGGTGGTTTCTGCGTGACCCATGTTCGCCTTGACACTACCGATCGCGCAGTGTAATTGATCGCGATCGCTGGCATAAGCCTGAATCAGTCCAGCAATCTCAGCGGCATCTTCTTGAGGAATTGCACCACTAACTTCGAGATACCCGATTTGCGCTGCTTGTCGTTGAGCTTGTGCTAGGGCTTGCTGACAGACTTGATAAACCTGATCTGAGGTTGGTGCTGAGGTGTTATCGGGCATCTGCATCCGGCTCACCGCCTCAACCACCGCATAGATTTTATCTTGATCGCGTCGTGCTGTGTCTAAGCGCTTTAGCACCAATGCCCCTGAACCTCCGCCTGGAATCCTTACAGCCGCAATCAGCACAGCATCAAACGATTGTGAAGCGAGTAACTGTTGAGCCACCTCTAGAGCTTTGAACGAAGCGTCTTCTTCAGCAGTCAATGAAAAAGTAGAGCCTGAGAAGTTCCAGTGTGCAGCGAGTTGACTTGCGACTAGATTGACGCGATCTGAGTCAGGAACAGTCTCATTTTTTACAGATGCAATCACTGCAATGTTTAGGTTCTCTTTTAATCTAGCATCGCTGATTGCGCCATTGCATACCTGAATCAGCAGCATTTGAGCTGTGACTGGATCGCGTTCTTCAGTCAGCGCCGATTCGCCTTGATAAATGCAGCGATCGAAGGCTGCTAAACTATCGCAGTTGCCAAAACTGGCATCCATTCCAACGATCGCCAGTTTTGGCAAGGGTATCTGTTTCTGATTCATCGCTCTCGTCCCGAAAAACAACAAATTATCAAAATAAAAGGCTTGCTGTAAGTCTTTTTAAGGGTTAGCTGATACCTCTAGAGTCCCAAATTGCTGAAGCAGTCGCTGGCTAATGGTGGCTTTCGCGCCAGATAAAAGCATTAGAACCTCGCCGTGTTCATTATAGATAGTGGCATTGGCAACGATACTGGTGGAAGTTTTTAGCTGAACCTCGATCAAGACTTGAAACAAAGTTCCTAAAGAAAACGGTTTGAACTGAGTAATTTGCTGAAATTCTGAAGGGAGAGCACTCACACCATACATTTGCTTCAACCAAATCAAAACGCTCTGAAGGGCAACATCCACACCATAGGGATTAAAGCGACGAACGGCGAACTGTCCCTGCTGCTGTAATTCCATGTTAGGCAAATAGCACTGAGCAATCAGCGTCTTTTCAGTCAAATCTACCACCTGTTGCACTCCCTGAAAGGAAGCACCATGAAACAATGTTTTATTTTGATAAAACGATGCTCCACTTTGGCTTTTGTCGGTTGAAGTTGCCCAAAGGAAACGGGTTGGCTCTTGAAAGAATTGTCGTCTTAAGGTCACTTGACCACTGTAATGAAAGCGAATTTTACCTTTTTCTTTCTCGCTCCAAATTCTGACTTCAAACGTAATTTGCTCTGCATCAATTTTGCTTAGTTCCTGCACATCTGCAATATAGTCATCGGCTTGCGTTCCATCGAAAACAATGCCTTTGAGAACTCTAAAATCTTCCAAACTAGAAAACGGATAGCTCGGATAAAGCTGCTCACAAAGACTGATCATCCAATGCGCTGCACAGGTTGCTGGAAGCACAGGAGATTCACCGATCGTATGATCGAGCAAAAACGGATTGTTCTCTACTGTTAAATGGCGATGGATTCGATAGTTTCGGAGTTCCGCTGCTAAAGCAGCCACAGGCGGCGTTAGCGCACTGCCAATGACAACTTGAGCCTCTTGATCAACCGACTGAAGCTCTTGTACCAAAAGCTGAGTTCCTACCTCCACGGGAATCACTTCGATTCCTCGATCGAGAAAAGCGCGTTTGAGAGCAGGCGTAACCATACCGCTTTCCCAGGGACCCCAATTAATCGCAACCACATGGCAAGTTGGATAATGCTGTTGGATTAAGTGTGCAGACTTGTTAAGAATTTCGTTAGCGAGGGCGTAATCTGACTGTCCAGGACTGCCAAAGAAACCCGCCACCGACGAGAACAATACTAAATGTTTGAGGTCATCAAGATTGACGCATTTGAGCAAGTTTTCTAGTCCTGTAACCTTGGTTGCATAAACTCGATCGAAGTCCTGCTCGGTTTTCTTTTCGATCCATTTATCCGCTAGTGTTCCTGCTCCGTGAATCACACCTGTTATCGCTCCCCACCGCGCGGTAATCGGAGAAAGCGCAGCTAAAAGCGCGGATCTGTCAGTCACATCTGCAACACAATATTCCGCTTGGCTTCCGGTTTGCTCCAATGCCTGCAAGGTTTGACGAATTTCTCGGCTACTGACGATCTCGCTGTATTGTTTCTGAATCGCGATCGGCGTTGGTTTTTCCCCTTGCGCTTGCATATCCTGCATAATGCCGCGCTTGAGGTCAGCTTCGGTGCAGCAGTCTTCTGCCCAACTGGGTAGAGTAATTACCTGCGATCGACCCAGCAAAATCCAACGGCAGGGGAAAGTTTTCGCTAAACGAATCACACACTGAGCCGTAATACCTCTAGCGCCGCCGCTGACGAGAAAAACAGAAGAAGGAGAAATCAGGGTCATGAGAATGATAGCAACAGTATGCTTCAAACGTGTGCTTCAACTTGAACAAGTCAACATTGCTCGTCCTTCGGGACTGTAAGCAACTTCTACAATGCTAAGATTCGGATCATGAGCTTCCGCTAAAACTAAACGGGCAGCCTGTTCAGCATCAAAACTAGGTGCTAAATCGATCGTGCGGCAGAATACTGAAGTCCATTCAAAGTTGAGTGTTTTAGTCAGTCCAAACAGTCCTGCACTAATTGCCCCAAAGTTACCTTGATGGCTTAGTCCAAACTTGCCATCGAGCCGAACAACGGTGAGAAAGCGGTTCCGCCCTGCACTTGCGGCTTCATTTAGCAAAGGTTTGAGATGCTTGGCGATCAAAAATACAAGCTTGACGATCGCGCGATCAGTCGAAGAAGAAATCAAGCCATCGCTTCGGTCAAGCAACACCTGTGGATGGAGGTGAATTGGATGGAGGTGAATAAACTGTGAAATCGCGCCATGTTCTACCGCAATCGCGTCCAACTGCTGCTGCAAATGGGCTTCACTAAGGTCTTTTAGAACAATGCGAGTCGCTGCCGTGGGAAGCAGCGATCGAACTGCAATCATAGATTCTGGAAAACTTAAAACAATCACCTTCCAACCCTCGCGAATTAGCGAATCAGCAAGTTGAGTCGAAATGGAACCATCATCAGTGAGTAGACAAATCGGTGACTTGGGGAGCGGAGTATCCAACCAGTCAGGACTGGGAAGCGGTTGCAGTCTCACCCGACTGCGAAAAATCTTTGAGCTGATCGAGTCGTTTAGGGATTCGCTAGACTGAGGTGTGAACTTTTTTTTTGAGCCAGTTCCTGCATCGCATCGATAATCTGTCCCAATGTCAACAGTTCAATCAAGTCTTCGGGATTCGGATTTGGCGCATCTGGAAACCGCTCTTGCAGTGCTCCTAGAATCTCAACCCGCTTGATCGAATCAATGCCTAAGTCCGCTTCCATCGCCATCTCGACTTCTAGCATCTCTACGGGATAGCCCGTTTTTTCACTCACAATCTCTAAAAGAGCAGTCTGAAGTTCTAGGGGATCAATCCCTACTACAGTAGCAGTTTCAACTGAAGCTAACGGACGATCGACGATGTTAATCGCAACTTCCTCAAAGCGAGGTTCAGGTTCCATCTGATCACTCTGATCACTGTTCATCACCGGAAGATCTGACGCTGATGCGGGCTGAATCAACTCTGGCTTAGAGGGAAGCTGAGTAGCTAATTTCTGCATAGCATCGATAATCTGTCCCAATGTCAACAGTTCAATCAAGTCTTCGGGATTCGGATTTGGCGCATCTGGAAACCGCTCTTGCAGTGCTCCTAGAATCTCAACCCGCTTGATCGAATCAATGCCTAAGTCCGCTTCCATCGCCATCTCGACTTCTAGCATCTCTACGGGATAGCCCGTTTTTTCACTCACAATCTCTAAAAGAGCTTGGCTAATCGCAGAGCGATCGACCTCGAAAGCTGGAGTGATGTCCTGAGAAACTTCGTTCATTAAAGGCGCTGGATCAGTGTTGTGAACTGTCTTATGACCGTTCGTTCCAGTATGACCTGAACCATTCTTAGGAGCACGGCTTGAATCTGAATGCTCAAGGTAGTTTGATTGATTGTGACTTGATTGATTGTGACTTGATTGATTCCGCGCTGCATTCCTATTCACTGGGGCAACCGAACCTTGAGCAAGAGTGGCTAAAGTCGGAGAGATCTGCTTTGCTTGCTCTGGTAAGGGTATCGCAAAGTTCAGGGACGGAACTGCATCTGAACGAGAAGCCGTCACAGGCATAACAGACGAATCGAGCTGCGATCGCGCCGTTAGCCGTTTAGAAGTCGTCTCTTGTCCAGTCAGCAGCAAACTATACTGTTGCTGAATCATCTGCGAGAAGCCGCGTGTGTATTCCATCTGGTGAAGCAGTGAATGCTCATGAATTCGCTGTGTTTCTGCCTGATGGTGATGAAACTGCATCATACTGCGCTCCAAACTATCTACCACAGCGGAATCTCCGTTGAGCAGCAAGTTTTGCTGCTGCTGCGTCAGATGAAGAAAGATTCTGGCATATTCCATCTGGTGGTTGAGATACTGCTGATGCACCTGTAGGCTCTCATTCTGGTGCTGGTGCAACTGGGCAAGGCTGCATTCTAAGCTGGTTAAAATGCGCGAGTAGTCGAGGGAAGCATCTGACATGGATTGAATTTGGGATTGAGTGTGGAAACTAGGGGACAGTTCGGTCGATCCAGTCGCTTGATCAACACTAGAGGCAGAGTTGACGGAAACTGCTCGATCGACAGGCGTGTGAACTGTGTTTTTACGGGAAGCGCGAGTCAGCGCGGGATGATTTTTAGTATGTCCATTGCTACTTTCTTGAGGTTCAGGGTTGCTGCCGTTTGAGGTCGCTTTCTCATCTGTAACAGTGACAGCAGCGATCGGAACCACCCTCGGAGCTAACGAAGCTTTTTTGGCACTGCTAACCTCCACAGGCTCAGCTTTCTTCTTAGAAGCGGTATCGATTTGAAATCCATCATTGAGCGCGCACTCGAAAGCTTCACGGGTTTTTTCGCTGACATAGTTCGTGCAGTTCAAGCGCACGTTTAGCTTACTTTTCTGACGCTGCACCGAATAAGCTTTTTCATAGGAATCTAAGTCTTTTAGCGGCAGCCCAGCGACTCGCAGTTGCATCATCGCTTCTCGCAGTTGCTGATCACTATCTTTGCGCCCGTCCGCATTCAGCGCGATCGCCAAGTGAGGTCGTCCTTCAAGGATTGCTTTGACTAAATTCGTCAGCACATTCTTCGGACCAAACTCAACAAAGCAGAAGCCTCCATCCTCGTAAATTGTTTCAATTTGCCGCTGAAACTGCACAGAGTTAACCATGTGCTGCTTTAGCGTACTTTGAATTTCGGACGGCGCAGACGCATAGCGCTGTCCGGTGATGTTGGTGTAAACCGGAATTTGAGGAGGGTTGAATCTGATGGCACCAATCGCTTCTGCAAACGGTTGTTGAGCGTGTGCCACCAGTGGCGTATGGAAAGCCCTGGATACGGGAAGCAGTGTCGTTTTAATGTTCTGCTGCTGCAAGACTTTTTCAAGGGCTGCGATCCCAGCTTTCGTTCCAGCTAAAACAACTTGCTGCGGTGAGTTCCAGTTTGAAATTGCCACTTGAGGGTGTAATCGCAAGATTTCTGCAATCCGATTCGCATCGCCTTTGACGGCTATCATTGCTCCCGCTTCGTTCTGGGCGGGGGCTGCCATTGCCTGTCCTCTCGCTTTCACCAAACAGTAGTAGTCCTCATCGGTCAAAACTCCACTTGCCCACAATGCGCCTAGTTCACCAAAGCTATGCCCTGCGACAAAATCAGGTTTAAATCCAGTCTGCTGCAAAATCTTGTAAAGACCTGCACTAAGAGACCCGATCGCGGGTTGAGCGTATTCTGTTTTTTGTAGCCTCTCAATTTGGGCGCGTCTCTGACTGTCCTCAAAAACTGATGGAGGAAACACAACTTCAGAAATCGGATTCAGCCCATCTTCGGTCATTAACTGATCCATGTCGCCGAACGTCTGCCGCATCATTGGGAAGCTAGTCGCGATCATCTGCCCCATGTTCAAGTACTGCGAACCTTGCCCAGAAAATAGCGCTACGACTCTGCCCTGTAAGTCTAAGCTAGTGGCACGGTAGTAAATCCCTTGCGGATGCTCCCACGCTTCCTCAGTCTTCGCTTGTAGCCATTGAATGGCAGTATTCAGCTTGGTTCGAGCCTCTTTCAGAGAACTTGCCACAAATCCAATCCTTGCAGCAGCAGCAGGAATTTCTGCGGTTCGTGCGGCGGCGATCGCCGATGCATAGTCTTGTTCTGCTTGCTCTGAAGTTAGTTGATTCAGCAAGGTTTCGCACTGAGCCAAAAGCTGCTCACGAGTTTCAGCAAACAGCAGCAGCGATTGAGGGGCACGATGCAATCGGTAAGGTTGCTCATGTTCAGGTTGATACTCTTCTAAAACCACATGGTAGTTTGTGCCTCCAAACCCGAAAGAGCTAACTCCTGCTCGTCGAGGGGGTGCGCCGTTTGCCCGAATCCAGGGGCGAGTTTTGGTATTAAGATAGAACGGCGAGTTTTCAAGGTCTAACCGAGGATTGGGAGCCGTGATGTTGAGCGTCGCAGGCAAGATTTTATGATGAAGCGAGAGTGCAACCTTGATCAAACTCGCTGCACCTGCTGCTGCTTTGGTATGACCGATTTGAGATTTGACACTTCCGAGGGCGATCGATTGCCGCTTTGCTTTTCGATCATTAAACACCTGATTGAGCGCTGCAAGCTCTGAGGGATCTCCTGCCATTGTTCCTGTTCCGTGCGCTTCGATCAGTCCGATGGTTGCAGGATCAATCTTTGCATCTGCATACGCCCGCTCTAGCGCTTTCACTTGCCCTTCCGGACGCGGCGCATAAATGCTCTTAAATTTACCGTCGCTAGAACTTCCAATGCCTTTAATCACTGCATAGATACGATCGCCATCTCGCTCGGCATCTTCTAACCGTTTGAGTACCATCATGCCAATGCCTTCGCCCAGCATCATGCCGTCTGAATTGATATCAAAGGGGCGACTTTGCCCAGAGCGAGATAAAGCAGGAGTCTTGCTAAAGCAGAGATAGGCAAAAATTGAATTGTCGGTATCAACACCGCCCGTCAGCATCATGCTACAGCGTCGTTCGACTAGCTCACTCAGCGCCATTTTGAGCGCAGCGAGAGAACTTGCACAAGCGGCATCGACCGCACAGTTCGTTCCGCCCAAATTCAACCGATTTGCAATCCGTCCAGGAACCACGTTCGCCAACATACCCGGAAAAGCATTCTCTTCCCATTGCACATAGGCAAGGTTAAGTTTTTCAATAATTTTCTGTCTGTCTTCCGCAGAGATGCCAGTACTCTTTAACACTCGCTCCCAAAGGGGGTATTGCAAGCGAGCAGCAAAGGGTTGAGCGAGTTGCCGACCGACCGCTACTCCTAAAATCACGCCCGTATCTGCATGATCAAACTGACGCGATTCTCCATATCCAGCGTCCTCGATCGCTTGTCTTGCCACTACAAGTGACAGTAACTGAGAGATATCTGTCACCTCTAAGAGGTTGGGCGGTAAGCCAAACTCCATCGGGTCGAAATCAGTATCTGGAATAAATCCGCCGCGTTTGGAATAAGTCTTATCTGGCGCACGAGGATTGGGATCATAGTAATCATCAACACTCCAGCGGGAAGAAGGCACATCTGTGATGCAATCGACTTCATGCAGAATGTTCTCCCAATATTCCTGCAAATTTTGAGCCTGGGGAAAAACGGAAGCAATTCCTACGATTGCGATCGGATTCCGTTGAAGCTGACCATTGAGACTTTCAGTTTGAGTGGGTTGCTTAACCATCGTTCTCTTAACCTTTATAAGTTCAGCGAGAGCAGTTTCGATGTCGCCCACCTCATTTTGTAAATGTGCTAGGGCAGCAACAATTTTTGAAGCAGACATAGACTGAATCTTCGTAAACGAATTGACGAATAGGGCTTCAGGTCTGAGTAAGTTCCGATAGACTTGCAAGATGAGATCGTATCTATTTCCACAGCTTCTGGCTTTGATCGCAACTCTGGAGATGCACTTGCCCTTCAGAATTGACCTTACCTTAACTGATTGATGAATGCGTACAGACTGAACGAAGCGTAACGTAAGCCGAATGGTAAAGATCTGACTTACTGATAAAGCTCTATATTGATAAGGCTTCATCAACAATGCCTCAAGAGCAAAGCATTGTGAGCAAAGCATTGTACTGTGACTTATTCGACTGGCTAAGTCCGTTCAGCTAAAGAAGTGAAAGTTTGCTCGACAGGATAATAGGTAAGAGCCTATGCAGCAGATTCTTGTACCGTGTTCTAACGATCGCGAACCAGTTAGAATTCTTAGACACAACCCTTCTATCAAATGATTGAAAAAAATACAAGCCTCTGGTCTTGTATCAGAATGAATTTAATTCACCAGAAAAGCTGCGTGTAGCTTAGCTCGACAAAAGCAGCCTTGTTAATCACTTTACACAAACTTTACGAGTTAAATTTGACCTAAATCTATCGTTGTCCCAGTTTTTATTTCAGTCAATCTATATCGGTCAGAACGTTGTAGACATATTGCTATTAATCTTGATAGATACTGAAGGTTAGATGATAGAAGAATACTTCTTTATCATCCCTTCATAATCTTTAAACTCGATAAAAACTTGCTTGAAAAAAACTGTGAATTCAAACAATTAAGCTGAAAGTGTGAAAGATAGATAAGTTATGAATCTATAACTTAATCGGCGAAGTAACATTCATAACAAGATACTCGAACTGCCGCAAAAAATGGCACAGGTATATAACTATGTAAGGGTGGATAATTCGCAGTATTGCTAGTAGTTTTTCACGATGTAATCCCAACTATCCCAGGGTTTGCGCTCGAATTCAACTGGCGGCAGATTATGCAAATTCGTCATAAAATTTGGTTTTTTTCGTATCAAAAAGCGCTTTGCTTGATAGCGTTCTCTCTACTACTTTAGGGTGATAATTTCAGATTATTAAGGCGACAATAATCGCGCTACTGATCTATTTAAGCACCTCGAATCTAACAACTTCAATCATGTGCCAATTTCGCTGATTACAGAGTAGAATTTAGACTCAGAATAATTTTATTCGTAGTATTAAGAAACGCTGTTAAATGTCCCAATTAAAAGCGCAACAGCACCGTCCACTTTTTCATCTTGTGCTATAGTGCTATCTGAATTCACCTAAATTGGTTGTATAGCAATTAATTGTGAATGTGGATAGAGATATCGTGTCTCCCAGCGTTTACTCTATAGACTGAACTACTAATCTATAGACTGAACTATTAATCTATTAGCAGCTTAGTCCTGAGTGTTTGCAAGCCTAGTAGATATCACGGTGCAGTTTCTTTAGAAAGCCAAACTCGTTGCTCTAGTTCCGTCAGTAAAATTCAGTAGGAATCGCTATGGTGCAGAAGGAAAGTCAGCATTACGACGAACCTTTCGATCAGCGGAAAAGTCGATCGAAGCAGTTGCCTACAGCCTTGATGATCGTTATATCGGCGGTAGCTGGAGGAGGTGCAGTGTATGCCCTTAACCGCTTACAGCCATCAACTCATAACACTGCCCTCACCGTTGACAAATCCTCGCTACCGACATCGAATTCGATTGGGGCGCTTGGGAAATTGGAACCAAAAGGGAAAATTACGCGCTTGTCTGCGCCAACCTCAGCGGAGGGGAGTCGGGCAGTAGCTGTGATGATTAAAGAAGGAGAAAGAGTGACCGTTGGGCAAGTTGTCGCAGTCTTAGATAATCACACTCGTCGCTTAGCGGCTTTCGCGAAAGCCCAGACCGAGGCTCGTGTTGCAGAGGCAAAGCTTGGGCAAGTCAAATCGGGCAAACCTGAAGAACTTGCCGCGCAAAAAGCATTGGTGGGAAAAGCAGAGGCAGAGCAAGGCGGCATTAATGCCCAGATCGAATCTATTGCTCGTGTACAGGCACAACTAAAAGATGCTCAAAACCAGTACGATCGCTTCTCACAACTCCGCCAAGACGGAGCGATTTCCGATTTTGAGTTAGACGGCAAGCGGCTCCCAGTCGCAACCTTAGAGGCTCAACTGAAGGAAGCCCAAGCAACCCTCGTTCGCTTGCAGCGATCGGCTCAAGCACAAGTCAAAGAAGCAACCGCAAACCTCGATCGAACTCAAGCTACCAATCCAACTGATATTCAAGTCGCAGAAGCGCAGCTTGCCAGCGCGAAAGCAGCCGTGGCACAAGCAAAGGAAGATTTAGAATTGTCGTATATTCGCTCCCCGATCAACGCTGTGGTGCTCAAAGTCAATGTGCGTGCAGGCGAGATCATTGGAAACAACGGGGTTGCTGAATTAGGGCAAACCGATCAAATGACCGTGTTGAGCCAAGTTTATAAAACCGATATTCATAGAGTGCGCGTTGGGCAACAAGCAACTGTCACCAGTGAGGCATTTGCGGGAGAGCTACGAGGCACAGTTTCTGAAGTCGGTTTGCAGGTAAAACCGCAAGACATCATTAATACAAATCCCTTAGCCAACATGGATAACGACGTTGTTGAAGTGCGAGTTCAGCTCGACCCTAAAGATAGTCAAAAGGTAGCGGGTTTTAGTAACCTACAGGTTCAAGTTGTAATCGCGGCAGAGATTAATCAATGATATTGGCAATTCCTGTTGCTTGGCTGCAACTGATTCATCAAAAAACACGTTTTTTTGCAACGCTGGTCGGTGTTACCTTCGTGGTTGTTTTGCTGTTTGTCCAGGTTGGCTTCCGAGATGGACTATTTGACAGTGCTGTGCGAATTCATGAAAGCTTGCAGGGCGACTTGTTCATGATCAGTCCTCAGTATAAAGCTCTAACAGCGCAACAGAGTTTTTCGCGATCGCGGCTTTACCAGTCATTGGGAGTCAAAGGCGTAGAGACAGTCAGCCCCCTGTATTTGCAGTTTGGCAAACTTCGCAATCCAGAAACCGGGCAGAAATTCTCGATTTTTGTGTTTGGAGTTGATCCTGGTGAAACTGTGTTCAAACTTCCTGAAATTAACCAAAATATTAGCCGAGTCAGTATTGCTGATCGCGCTCTATTCGATCGAGAATCTCGTCGAGAGTTTGGACCAATCTCAGAAGAATTTTCAAAAGGACATTCTGTCGAGATTGAGCTTGCTCCTTTTAACAACATCTCGCAAGCAAATCGCTTACAAATTGACGGTCTATTTAGCATTGGACCCTCTTTTGGAGTAGACGGTAACTTAATTGTGAGCAGCTCGACTTTTTTCAGATTGTTTAACGATCGCGATCCAACCGAAATCGATATCGGTCTAATCAAGCTAGAAGCGGGTGCTGACCTGGAAGCGGTGAAAGCAGCCTTAGTCGCTGAATTGCGCTCAGAGGTTGAGATTTATACTCTAAAAGAATTCGTTCAAAACGAGAAAACTTATTGGGATGTCCGAACTCCTGCTGGATTTTCTTTTAGAGTGATGGTCGTGATGGGCTTTATTGTTGGAGTTGGAGTGGTATACCAAATCCTCTATAGTAATATTTCTAGCTGTCTAGTTGAGTATGCAACTCTCAAAGCAATGGGACACACTGTTAAATATTTGTTCACGATTGTATTTCAGCAGTCATTGCTTTTGGCAATCTTAGGATTCATCCCCGGTGCACTCATTGCTTTAGGGGTCTACAGCATTACGAGAAATGCAACACAACTACCTGTTTACATGACAATTCACCAATTCTTGTTTGTTCTAGCTTCCGTCGTGACGATGTGTTCTCTTTCAGGCATGGTTGCTGTCGGAAAACTTCGGGGCGCTGACCCTGCCAACATCTTCTAGCTCACTTTTGAACAGCAAGTCTTTAATTTCCTACCTCAGAGCTTAAAAAATCCCTGTGTCCTATGCCTGAGCAACCTGTTATTTCTATCCACAATCTCGACTATTCTCTAGGACAAAAAGCATTAGAAAAGCAGATCTTATTTGATATACACCTAACAATTAATGCTGGAGAAATTGTGATCATGACGGGTCCCTCCGGATCAGGGAAAACAACATTACTCACACTCATTGGAGGCTTACGATCGATTCAGCGCGGTAGTCTCAAGTTCATCGGAAAAGAATTGCGCGGTGCTGATCAGTCAGAAATGGTAAGGATTCGCAGACGAATTGGGTACATCTTCCAAGCACACAATCTACTTCCCTTCTTAACAGCGCGTCAAAATGTCCAGATGGGTTTAGAGTTTTACAAAGATATTCCTGCACAAGACGCACGCAGCAAATCCGAAGCAATGTTGAGAGCGGTTGGACTCGGCAAACAGATTCATCTTCATCCGAATCAGCTATCCGGTGGGCAAAAGCAACGAGTCGCGATCGCCCGCGCCCTGATTGGCAACCCTAAACTCGTTTTAGCAGATGAACCAACGGCTTCGCTTGACGGAAAGACAGGTCGAGATGTTGTGACTTTGATGCAACAGTTAGCAAAAGAGCAGGGCTGCTCGATTCTGCTAGTAACGCACGACAATAGGATTTTGGATGTTGCCGATCGGATTTTAAGTATGGAGGATGGTAGATTAGTCGAGTCTTAGAGGGTGTTTGAAAAGACTATCAAGGGGGTAAAAAAGCTCTCTAGGTATAAGCTGTGAATAGATAAACGACACAGCACCGAGAGAGCCACATGAGTAAATCATATCCGAGTAATCTAAGCCCTGCTCAATATGAACTGTTGAGAGATTTGCTTCCCAAAGCAAAACCGGGTGGACGACCGCGAGAAGTCGATTTATGGGAAGTCCTAAATGCCATCTTCTACATCTTGGTCGAAGGCGTGCGAGACGCGGGCTTTACCGGTAGGGCTGATTCTCCAAAGGAAGGAAAGTAGCTTCGGCAAATCATGCTTAAACAGACGTTGGGCTTTGGTAATCGAGTGGTGTCCTGCCGCCCGAAAGCTAGAGATCGTCCAAGAGCGCAGGAGCGCCATGAACTGAGCTGGATGAGCCGATTGGATCAAAGAGGCATCCTGGGATTGCACCACATCTCTGACCCAATGCACTTGGTTTTCCAAACTGGCACGATGATTACGAATCAAAGCGGCAGCTTGCTCTGCTGGAATGACTTGGCTGAGGAGATACCAGGAATCGGTGTGGAATGACTTGCCTTGGCGCGTGCCTTGGCGCTGAACGTGAGCGATTGCGGCTAAACCACACCAGTGTTGCTGGAACCGTTCAGGTGCAGCAAAGATGGCGACCGTGCGCTCGACCGTGCGTCCATGCGTTGTGTCGAGTGCTTGAAACCGACTGAGCGGAGTTTCGCTCTGGCTCAGGGTTTGCGACGCTTGCAGCAAGGTCTTCTGGTTTGCTTTTAAGCCGATACAGTAGTGATTGCCGCTCTCGACGGGGTATGTCAAGAGTTTTGTGTCAAAGCCCAAAATCTAAGTTGAAAAGCGATCTTCAAATTCGATCGCAAATCGATTTAGAGCCGCTTTCCAATCTTTAATTGGCATCGTCCACTTTTTGGCAAT
>NZ_JBNXVP010000070.1:0-24437 GCF_050565645.1 Leptolyngbya sp. AN10 | reverse complement strand
GTCTGATGTAATCAACCGTGCGAACTTGGGAATGGAAGTGATGCACGAGCGCAACGCTCACAACTTCCCGCTTGACTTGGCTGCTGGCGAAGCTGCACCTGTGGCGCTGTCTGCACCTGCAATCAACAGTTAATTGCCGCCTGATTGAATGAGCAATAAAGCCCTCCAGAAATGGGGGGCTTTTTCACGTTTGAACGAGATGGATTCGAGGGAGTGCGATCGCAAAGAACAATACACTCTCCTGAATCAACTTACGGCTTCTCAAGTTCGATCGAAGCCACAATCTGACCGTGATCTGATTGCCAATCTTCCACCTCATCCCTAGTCAGCGTTTCATCAATCAAATGATCATTCAATACTGAGACATACCCCACCCGACCAACCCGATTCGGATTCTGCTCAACAAATTCTTGACTGACCAAAATGTGATCTAGACTGTCGTAGTATCCATTGTGGATGTAGGTGTAATAAAAATCGCCATAGCTTTGACGCGCTTGAATATCTTTGACGTGATAGAGCAACACATCCCAAACGGGTTTCTTCCGCTCGATCGACAATTTTCTAAACGGCGGCTCCCCTGAAATTAATCGCGTCGTCACTGCCAAACTGCCATCATTTAAATCACCCATCGCAATTACTGGATGATTATTCCCTTGCATCAGCTTGACCAAAATTGATCGTAGTGCCACTGCTTCCGCCGATCGACGAATCAGCGATCGAACTTGTCCTTTGGCTTGTTCCAATGGATCATTCGGATCAGCACCTTCTGCTAAGTCCGGTCTCTTCGACTTCAGATGAGCGACCACAAACGTACACTCTACACCTTCTCGCAATTCCACTCGTACACACAACACCGGACGCGAGAACTGTTTCAGCGCTAACTCTTCCCCTTCAATTTTGAGCAATGCAGCTTCAGGAAAATCAGCGATCGCTTCATGGCTAATCACTGGAAAACGAGATGCGATCGCAACCGAGGGTGTATTCGTTTGTTCTTTTGCAATAACGATTTTGGCATCTTTGAGAAATTCGCTTTGGTCGATCGCGTCTTGAAGGGCTTGCTGCTGCCAAACTTCCTGAAATCCCACAACGTCGGCTTTCATCGCATCAAGCTGATGTCCAATCCAGCGAATCTTCTTAGCGTAAACGGCTTCGCTGTACTTTTTGTTATAGAACGGAACATTTGCCAGCGAAAGATTGTAGACGTTAAACGTTCCGACTTTGAAACTATTCTGAGTCATTCAATGAACCCTCAAGTCTTTGTGCAGTTGTACACGAGGGTTTGAATTTTGTCAGGTGTTTTAGCTGACATTGAGAATAAATTTAGTTCAAAGTGCGATCGTGATCGCTATGGAGACCGCTTTGTTTGGTTTGCGTCTGCTGATTTGGTGATAAGCCAGTAGCAGTCGTCGCGAAGTAGTGCATTAAGAAGTCGATCGCACTGGTTTTTCGTGCGATCGCGCCTCAAAACATCAAAAATCCGACCCCCAGAAGGAAGTCGGACTTTTGATTGAATCAAGGTGAATTATCGAATAGCAGGAGCAGGAACGGCTTGAGCCGCGATCGTATCTTCTTTTCGATTTGCTAAAGTTGGCACTTCATCTCGCAAACGCGCTGTCAATTGCACCGTTTTCGAGTCATAAATTTGCGTCAACATCTTCGGATAGAAGCCGATTCCAATAATCGGAACCAGCAGCGAAGCGATGATGAACACCTCACGTGGTTCTGCATCAATCAGAACTTCGTGCGAGGTCAATTCTTTGTTTTCAGGACCGTAGAAGATTTCACGCAGCATTGAGAGCAAGTAAATCGGGGTCAGAATCACACCGATCGCTGCTAAACCAACGACGATTACGCGGAAGGTCAAACTATAAGCGTCACTGGTTGCAAATCCAACGAAGACCATCAGTTCTGCAACAAATCCGCTCATTCCAGGAAGTGCTAACGATGCTAATGAACACGCGGTGAACATTGAGAAGATTTTCGGCATTTGCTTACCGACACCACCCATCTCATCCAGCATTAGAGTATGAGTTCGATCGTAGGTTGCACCCACTAAGAAGAACAGACTTGCACCAATCAAACCATGCGACACCATTTGCAAGACTGCACCGCTCAAACCGAGATCCGTAAACGATGCGATCCCGATGAGGACGAAGCCCATGTGCGAGATCGAAGAGTAAGCAATCTTGCGTTTGAGGTTGCGTTGAGCAAAGGAAGTGAGTGCAGCGTAGATGATGTTAACCACACCCAGAATGACTAGCGCTGGAGCGACAACCGCATGAGCCGCAGGCAGCATTTCCGCATTCATCCGAATCAGCGCATATCCGCCCATCTTCAGAAGAATTCCAGCCAGCAGCATGTGTACAGGAGCAGTTGCTTCACCGTGAGCATCCGGTAGCCAAGTGTGAAGTGGAATAATCGGCAGCTTCACCGCATAAGCAATTAGGAATGCTGTGTAGATCCAGAGTTGGAAATTCAGCGGAAAATCTCTGTGCGCTAAGGTCTGCATGTCAAAGGTCGGCGTATCTCCGTAGAACGCCATTGCTAGAGCAGCCACTAAGATAAACAGCGAACCGCCTGCGGTGTAGAGAATGAACTTCGTTGCAGCATAGAGCCGTTTTTTTCCACCCCAAATCGAGAGCAGAAAATAGATTGGAACGAGTTCAAGTTCCCAGGCTAAGAAGAACAGCAGCATATCTTGAACCGCAAAGACGGCGATCTGTCCGCCGTACATCACGAGCATCAAGAAGTAGAACAGACGAGGCTTGAAGGTGACGGGCCAAGCTGCCAAAATCGCCAGCGTGGTGATAAATCCAGTCAGGATTACCAGTGGCATCGATAGACCATCGGCTCCGACTGACCAACTCAGACCAATTTGAGGAACCCAGGCGTAGCGTTCTACCAACTGCATCTCTGGGTTGGAAAAATCGTACTGAGTGTAGAAGGTATAAACGATTAGCAGAAAATCAATCAGACCGACAACAAGGGAATACCAGCGAACGGTTTTGCCGTCCTTGTCGGGGAGAAAGGGAATTGCCAGCGAAGCAACGATCGGAAACAGAATGATCGTCGTTAGCCAAGGGAAATGTTCGATCGACATACTTCTTTTAAGCTTTGTTTATGGATGCGGTTGAAAATAATCAGACGCGGAATATTCCGATCCTAGACGCTTATTTTTGAAATCCAGCCAGTGTTAAACCATTATTAATAGATGAAAGGGTGGAGTTGCCCCCACCCTGAGATCGAATGTCAGGTCACACCGGAGAAGACGACTAAGCCGAGTACCGCGACAAAGATAATCAGCGCATAGAATTGAGCGCGTCCGTTCTCGAAGTATTTCAGCCCTTCACCTGTCAGCAATGTAACTAAACCAGCGAGGTTTACCACACCGTCTACGACTTTGGAATCGACTTCTAAGACTTGACGAGCTAAACGGCGGCTACCCTGCACGAAGACTTCGTTGTAGATTTCATCGAAGTACCATTTGTTTTTCGAGAGGCGATACAGAGCGGGGATCTTTTCTGTGATCGCGCTCGGATCGATCTTGCCGCGAAGATACATTAACGATGCCAACGTGATCCCAATTAATGCGATCCCGACCGAGTTTCCACCCATGATCAGGAACTCGTTTAAGCTCTCTTCTGCCGCTTCTGCTGCCACTTGTACCGATTCACTCGGTGCATGGATGAAATGCTCGAAGTAGTTTGCAAATGGTGTTCCGACGAGTCCAATCAAGACAGACGGCACAGCCAAGATCATCAGCGGTAACGTCATTGCGATCGGGGATTCGTGCGGTTCGTGATCATGATGTTCATGATTTCCGGGATCGACCGTTTCGCCAATCTCCGTATCCATCGTTAGTTCACGCGGGTCCATTGCGCCCGGACCAAATGCCAACCCTGCGGCTTGAAGCTGTTCGTTTTTGATTGATTGCTTCACGATCGCATTCGTGCCCCGGAACTCGCCTTCAAACGTGCTGAAATACATTCGGAACATATAAAAGGCAGTAATTCCGGCGGTTGACCAAGCGATCGACCACATGACCGGATTCACGGCAAAGGTTGATCCCAGGATTTCATCTTTCGACCAGAATCCAGCAAATGGCGGAATTCCACAAATCGCCAACGTTCCAATCAAGAAGGTCGTCGCAGTGACGGGCATATATTTCCGCAAACCGCCCATCATTCTCATGTCTTGAGCGTATACGGGATCATGTCCGACGACTGCTTCCATTCCGTGAATGACTGATCCCGATCCCAAGAACAACATCGCCTTAAAGTAAGCGTGTGTCATCAGGTGGAACAGTCCAGCGCTATAGGCTCCAACGCCCATCGCCATCACCATGTACCCAAGCTGCGACATCGTGGAATACGCCAAGCCCTTCTTGATGTCGTTTTGCGTAATTGCGATCGACGCTCCCAAGAATGCCGTAAAGCATCCCGTCCAAGCGATCACATTCATCACGGTTGGAATGCCTTCAAACACCGGGAACATCCGCGCAATCAGGAAGACACCCGCTGCCACCATCGTCGCTGCGTGAATCAGTGCAGAAATCGGAGTCGGACCTTCCATCGCATCAGGAAGCCAAACGTGGAGTGGAAACTGCGCCGATTTTGCCACCGGACCCAGAAACACCAAAATCGCGAACAAAGCCGCAATTCCGCCACTCAGCGATCCCGTTGCCACCATATCTTGCAGCCGTTCCCCAATTTCCCCGAAGTCAAAGCTTCGAGTAGACCAGTACAAGCCTAAAATTCCAAGCAGCAAACCAAAGTCACCGACTCGGTTTGTGACAAACGCTTTCTGACACGCATCTGCCGCCGCCTTCCGGTAGAACCAGAACCCGATCAGCAAATATGAACACATCCCCACGAGTTCCCAGAAGATGTAAACCTGTACCAGATTCGGACTGATCACCAAGCCCAACATCGAGGAACTAAAGAGGCTCAAATAAGCATAAAAACGTACATAGCCCGGATCGTGTGCCATGTAGCCATCGGTGTAAATCATCACCAAGAAGGCTACGGTGGTCACGATCACGAGCATGAGCGAAGACAGCGGATCGATCACATATCCCATCGTCAGATGGAAATCTCCGGCTGCTGCCCATTCAATCGATCGTGTATAGGGTTCGTGCCCTTGATACTGGCTCCAAAAGATCGCAAATGCTGCGGTCATCGTCGCGCCCATCAGGGACACGATGAAGGTAGAGTTCGCTTTTCTGAGCTTGTTGACATCCTTGTTGAATGTGATCAGCCCTAAGCCCACGAGCATCGCACCCGCCAATGGCAGGACTGGGATGAGCCAGGCGTACTGATAAATCGGTTCCATCACTCGCGCCTAAAGTTTAAGAGTTCGTTACATTACCAGAGTAGTCAATTTTGGCAACCCTGGAGCATTCTCGATTCAGAGTCAAATGCTCTGAATTTCTTTATGAGTCTCTATGATCCAGGATTTCCAATTTGTTTATAGTCAACATCTGCATTAAGTAGGGAAAAAGAGGGGGATTGTCTTAACAATTCGGAATAGAGATAGCGAAAGGTTGTGTTTTGTATCGCAAAAGTTAGATGGAGGCAGGTGCGATCGATGACCATACCTGTCGCAAGATTGAGAAGACGGTGCGATCTCTATAATTCAATTAAGCAGCCGAATACGTTTTGGAGAATTTGATGAGCGCTCAAAGTCTGACTCATAATCAGCCTGAATATCAGACGATTCATTTGGGGCAAGTCATTTTGTCGCTGCCTGCTGATGTAGACATTAAGCCATATATTCGGCAATTGCTCGGAGTTGAACTTGAATCAATTCGGAACCCGATCGCAAAAGCTGCGATCGAACGTGGACTCAGTGAAGCGACAACAGACGAAGATTTTTCTAGTTTGCTTGAAATATTCCATCTGCTGAGTTCTCCTGCGAATGCCGATCGCTTAGTTACGGCTTTGGAGCGTTCAAGAGAGATTTTAGAGAGACAATGAGAGAAAGTGAGCGTTCATGCCTAGAAAAATTCGAGAGTTAAAAGCTCAGATTGAGCGTGAGGGGTTTGTTTACCTACCAAAACGTGGGAAAGGCAGCCACGAGCGTTGGAAACATCCTTTACTCAAAAAAACTTTTACTATTCCAGGCAAAAATGGAGATGACGTTCCGATTTACCTCGAAAAGCAGCTAGAAAAGCTACTGATCGAATTAGCAGAATTGAAGGAGGAAGAGGATTGATGAATCGATATAGCATGATCGTTCAGTGGTCAGACGAAGATCAGCTTTTCCTCGTGACAATTCCTGAATTTGTCGATCGTGTGGTGATGCCTTGTACTCATGGCAAAACTCGCGAGGAAGCAATTCATAACGGTGAAGAAGTCATTGAAATGTATTTAGAAGCTTGGCAGGCAGAAGGCGAAACCATTCCCGCTCCTAGCACTCTTCAAACAGCTTAATCGGGTAAAAACTCTATGAGCTTTTACGAACAAAAAATCCTTCCCTATCTCCTAGACTTATCGCTTTCTGCTCCGAGTTTGGCAAAATATCGGCGTGACACTTTGGCGGGAGTGAGCGGAGAGGTTTTAGAAATTGGATTTGGCACAGGATTGAATTTGGCGTATTACCCGGAACACATTCGTAAAATTGCAACGGTTGATTCAAATCCGGGGATTCAGGGAATTGCTCAGAAACGAATTGCGGCTTCGTCGATCAAGGTTAATCATCACGTCCTCAGCGGCGAAAACTTACCAATGGCGGATGGTTCCTTTGATAGCGTGGTGAGTACGTTTACGCTCTGTAGCATTCCAGATGTTCGGAAAGCACTTGCAGAAATCGATCGAGTGCTAAAACCTGGAGGTCGCTTCTTTTTCCTCGAACATGGATTGAGCAATGAACCGAATGTGCAAGTTTGGCAAAATCGACTCACTCCGATTCAGAAGAAGGTTGCAGGGGGATGTCACTTTAATCGAAATATTCGGCAGTTGATCGAGCAGCAGTTTGATCAAGTAACGCTGGACGAATCGTATTTGGAAAATGCGCCTAAAGTGACTTCTTACTTGTACAAAGGTGTTGCAACTAAGACAAATTAGCGATCGTTATAGCTTTCGTTGGTGTTGAAACAGGTCAACTCAATTAAGCCATAAGCTGATTCAGGAATACTTTAGTTCAAGTCGATCGAACAGAAGCTTTCCTTAATGAAACAGAAGCTTAAGTCAATCAAACGAATCGCCTCCCAAGGAAACGGCAAGCTCAAGTCAATAAAACGATCGACATCTCTAGGAGAACTTGTGCTTAAGTCGATCGACAAAAAGGATTCCTCGATCGAACTCAAACTTAAGTCGATCGAATCAGTTCTCTCCGTACATTGCCCAAACTCTACACAAGTTCATTTAACCTTCATGCAATCATCCTGACTTTTTCCCAGGGAAAAGCACCGTCTCGAAGTTTAGAGTGCAACTGTACACAAATTTAGGAGTGCATTCACGATGCCACGCCAGAAACTTAACGCTGATCTGCTCACCAAAGCGAACCAACGGGCTGTAAGCTTGCAATCGATCGATCCAAATCTAGATCTCGGTCGCGGCTTGACTCTCGAAGCTTATGTAAGTGCGATCGACAAACACAAAACGAACTTGGATGATTACAATCGTGCGATTTCCGCGATGGAACAACTCTCTCGTGCCGTTGAGGAATCCGAAAAGACGCTCAAAGATTTGACCGAACGAATGCTGCTCGGTGTGGGTGCTCACTATGGCAAGGACAGCGAAGAATATGTGATGGCAGGAGGCGCACGTAAGAGCGATGTGGCGCACATGATGTCGAAATCTAGGATGGGAGTTCCGAAGAAGAAAGCGGAGGAAGCTGTTGCAACGTTGAATTAGTAGAGTTTAGAGCAATTGTTACCACCCTGCTCAGTTTTGAGTTGGGTGGTTTTGTTTTGGGATGGGGAATTGAAGCGATCGTGGTTGTGCGTATGCTTTGACCCGGAAAATATGCTGAAATTTTCCATACATTCATCTGTATGAGCTTACTGTGCTTAAATTTTTCCATATATCATTCCAAACGGTGCGCTATGTGGAGAATCTTCCGCATAGTAAGCCGATTTGGAATAATATACGGAAAATTCCGTGTAATAAATTGCTAGCCGTCTTAAGCGTAGGTGCTAAGGTATAAACCTCAAAACACAATGGAAACTATTAGATTTGTTAATGAACTTAAACATACGCTATGGACTATCAAGACGGTTGGAGGGAACCCAGGTGTACACGTAACTCCTGATCATGAGCTTCTGAACAAATTGAGGGAGTTGATTTTCAAAGAAGCTAATGGTCAAGAGATCCGTGTAGCAAGAGACGGATGGCGTTATTCATCCTTTTTTAAGGATGTCTCGAGTACTGATCGTTTTGAGAAGCGTATCCAGTACTGCATAATTAAGCTTCGGGAGTTCGGTATTTCAGAAAATGATTATTTCACACATATTTCACAAGCTTTAGACGTAATTTTCTTTAAAGGTTCAGATCATCCGTCACTTCGTTCAAGCAATACATCGTTTCAGATTTTATTTGTTGAGGAGCTAGCTAAATGTTTTGAAATTTTGTACTACCCTTCAGAGGTTCAATATTACGATTTAGCAATTGACCATCAGCTTGTTTATTTTGATTATCTTCTTCAAAGATGGAGTCTCTCCAGTTTAGGTGAGTATGTACTAAATCTTCCGGTCTTTGAAGTCATTGTTTTTCTATGTGCTGTTGAAGTGATTTTGGGACGCAGAAGGGCTGGTAATCGATATCTTAATTCTCAAATTCTCGAAAGACTACAAGGCTCAAAGCCGAAAGAAACGACCCTACCAATCCGGCATGAACGAATTCCTTCGTCTTTGCGTTTATTTGGAATTGTTGACACGGACTCAGAAGCGGAAGAATTGGTAATTACTGATTTAGGCAGAAGAGTACTTACGAAGGTATCTTCAAAACTTAAAAGTCTGCGAGACACTATTTTACTGTTAACTGAAGCTGAAGCTGGCGGATTACGTTTTTCAGAGAACACAGATTTGATCAATCAAATCAAAACCCAGACAAAACAATCGCCAAACCTTGTTCAGGATCAAAAGTCTTCCATTGAGTCGGCAGTAAGTCTTTTTGCAGCAGAACGTTATCTAGACAGTTTGCGCTTGTTCTATCCAAATATAGAAGCAGTTTTGAATAGCTCCTTGAAAAAGAAGGGTTTTCGACCCGAAGACTTTAAAGGAATGAGAGATAAAATACAGCGATTGGAACAGGAGCAGGTTCTTACAGCAAGATTAGGAACTTGGACAGAAATCGTAACCAGTCGAAATAAGATTGTGCATGGAAACCTCTTCCAAGAAGATGCGGAGCTAGTCAAACCTCTATTCTATTTTATTGGTACATTCTGGATGTTATTGATTAGTGAAATTGACAATCACTTCTCGACAAATACGCCATAGATAAAATGGCTGACGACGGCTAACAACTCGTATGCTGCGATCACACCGTAACAATCAGTCATCAAAATTTAGATTTTCCCAAAATCAAATTACTCGTGCAGATCGTACAATTTTACTATTTCTCATGTACGATGATACCTGCCGATTTCTTGCCGAACACTTTTCTGCCGACTTCGCCAGTTGGCTGATTGGAGAAGCTATCACGATGACAGAACTCAAACCCTCGGAACTCTCCCTCGACCCGATTCGAGCCGATGCCATGATTCTGCTCCAATCTGAGGATTCTATACTTCATATCGAGTTCCAAACGCTGCCAAAGAAGACAATACCATTTCGGATGGCGGATTATCGCCTGCGAGGATATCGACGTTATGAAGATAAACCGATGCGACAAGTGGTGATCTACCTCAAGCCCACCACCTCCGAAATGGTCTATCAAACCAGCTTTACGCTCGAAAATACCCGTCACGACTTTGAGGTCATTCGGTTGTGGGAGCAACCTGCTTCACTGTTTCTTCAATACCCTGGATTGCTGCCTTTTGCTGCGCTGGGACAAAGTGAAAGTCCGGCGGCGATGTTGCGGCAAGCAACCCAGATTGTGGATCAGATTGAAGACCCAACCACGCAAGCGAATTTGATGGCAGCCTCAGCGATTCTAGCTGGGCTACGATTAGAGGAAGATGTAATTTATCGTTTGGTACAGAGGGACATTATGCAAGAATCTGTGATTTACCGTTCAATTCAGCAAGAAAGAGATCGTGAGATTGCGCTCAATCTTCTACGAGAAGGCGTATCGATTGAAACCGTTGCTCGCAGCACTGGGTTATCAATCGAGGAAGTGCAACAACTTCAGCAACAACTCAACGGCTCCGCACAAAGCTAAAGTTGTTCGATGTCCGGGAAGTTGATCGTAAAGGCACGGCATAACAACACAGTGGAGCGGACGGTAGAGAGTCTTCGCGCTTCGTTCTAGTTCTCTCGCCGCCGCTCACTTTAGCCGTTAGACTGCTCAATCCGTCAGCTATAGTAATCAGTCCAAGCTAGTACAGCTTGAAGCTATAGGATTGGTTTCTGCTATACAAGGGATTTGAGCAATGGAGTGAGACGATCGACAATCGGCAGTTAAACGCTTCTACGAAGAGGTGATTCTTAGTTGGTACAACGTGCGTGGAATAGAATAATCTCACAAGTTAATGAAGTCGGCAACTCATGACAGACACTTTGCAGCCCCAATTTACTGAAGTTCTCACCCTAATTCAGACGGCTCAACAGAAAGTCTTTGCCACCACGAACCAGGAGTTGATCAAACTTTATTGGAGCATTGGGAAGTACATCAGCGATCGCTTATCCACGAGCGAATGGGGACAAAAAACGATCGAGCAACTTGCAGCATTCATTCAAGTTCAAGAACCTGGCATCAAGGGCTTTGAAAAGCGCAACCTCTACAGAATGCGCCAATTTTACGAAACCTATCCCGATTCTGAAATTGTGTCGGCAGTGCTGACACAATTAAGCTGGACTCATCACACCCTCCTCATATCTCGTTGTAAGACTGAAGACGAACGCTTCTTTTATCTTCAACTTGCTGCAACTGAACGCTACAGTACTCGCGAACTCGATCGTCAAATCAACAGTGGCATCTTCGAGCGCACTCGCCTTGCTGATGCAAAACTTCCACAGACAAACCACCCTAAACCGCTCACCGGAGTCTTTCGCGATAGTTATGTCCTAGATTTTCTCAATCTGCCTCCCAATCACTCTGAGAACGACTTAAAAACCGCTCTGGTTAGCTTCCTTAGAAATTTCATTCTTGAACTTGGACGAGACTTCACCTTTCTAGGACAGGAATACCGTCTGCAAGTTGGGAACAGCGACTTTGCGATCGACCTGCTTTTCTTCCACCGTGAACTTCAGAGCCTCGTTGCCTTTGAACTAAAAATCGATAAATTTCAGCCTCAATATCTTGGGCAGCTTGAATTCTATCTAGAAGCCCTCGATCGTGATCTCAAAAAGCCTCACGAAAATCCGAGTATTGGCGTTTTGCTCTGCCGTGACAAAGATGATGAAGTTGTCGAATATGCCCTCAGTCGATCGATTAGTCCTACCGTCGTTGCTGAATACGAAATCAAACTCATTCCAAAAGAAGTTCTGCGAAGAAAACTGAACGAGTTCTACGAATTACTTGCAGCTAAAGAGGAGCCGTAATCTTTAAACTTGTCAACACTTAACCAAATCGCCCTTCAACATAGTCACGAGTGCGAGAATTCGTTGCACCATTGAAAATCTTCTGAGTGTCATCAATCTCGATCAGTTGACCGATGCGGCTTTCGTCAGTGCTAAAAAAAGCAGTTCGATCGCTAATTCGCGCCGCCTGTTGCATATTGTGAGTCACAATCACGATCGTAAAATCCTGACGCAATGAATTAATCAATTCCTCGATCTTCATTGTCGCGATCGGATCAAGTGCCGAACAAGGTTCATCCATTAGCAACACTCGCGGTTTCACTGCCAATGCACGAGCAATACACAATCGTTGCTGTTGTCCGCCAGATAAGCTTAGAGCGGATTTTTTCAAGTTATCTTTGACTTCATCCCAGAGAGCGGCATCTGCAAGCGATTGTTCGACCATTTCATCAAGTAGCGATCGAGAAACGCGACTAAAGACTCGCACACCATAAGCGACATTATCGTAAATGCTCATGGGAAAGGGATTCGGCTTCTGAAACACCATACCAATCTGTCGCCGTAAGCGATTGAGATTCACACGCGGGCTATAGATATCTTGACCGAAAAATTGCACTTGTCCTTTCACTCGCATCTCGCTTTCGAGTTCACCAATACGATTGAGTGCTTTGATAAACGTCGATTTACCACAGCCTGAAGGACCAATGATCGCTGTGACTTGTCCGGGGTAGATTTCCATTGAGACTGAGGAAAGTGCTTTACGATCGCCATAAAACACATCTACGTTTTCAGCAGACAAGGCGAGTTCAGACTGTGAAATAGAATGCAACATAGGTCAACGTTTCCGGGTAATCAGGCGAGATAAAAGGTTAGTAACAGTGACAAGACCAAGCAAGACTAAAGAAGCTGTCCAAGCCATCTGAGTTTGTTCTGGAAAAGCAGAACTCGAATAGTTGTAGATCATCACTGAAAGTGAAGGTGTGGGATTGAAAATCTGATCAACCCAACTCTGGCTAAACAATGCAGTGAAGATTAGAGGAGCCGTTTCGCCAGATGCTCGTGCGATCGCTAACAGTACTCCCGTTGTAATACTCGGTAGTGCTGCTTTTAGAACAATCTTGAACACCGTTTGAAACGAATTTGCTCCGAGTGCGGAAGATGCAAGTCTCTGATGATTCGGAACAAGCTTTAAGGCTTCCTCGCTGGAGAGAACCACGATCGGTAACATAATCACCGCGAGTGCAAATCCTCCTGCTAATGCTGAAAATCCGCGATATCCAAGGATTGTAGAGAGAACAATCACTGCATACGCGAATACGCCTACAACAATCGAAGGAACTGCACTGAGAATTGATAAAACAAAGCGAACGGTTTGAGCAATTACGCCCGATTTACCAATTTCAGATAGATAAACTGCGATCGCAATTCCAAACGGAACACTAAAAAGTGCTGCCATGCCAACCATTAATACTGTTCCTTGGATTGCATTACCAAATCCACCGACAACGCTTGTATCTCCAGCAGGAGCAGGTAGATTGGTAAATACTTCCCATTTAAGATTCGGTAAGCCTTGGCGAAGAATTTCAAACAGGACTGATAGTAATGGAAGTAAGGCAAATCCAGTAAAAATAACTGCGATCGCGCTCATCGAATAGCTAAAGATTCGTCGATCGAGGGACAGTGGCTTTGTGAGTTGTTGTTCTAAAGTCATTGTTTCAATCCGAATGTTTTAACGATCGAGTTCGCAATCATGTTCACCACTAGCGTTAAGGCAAATAGAATCAGTGCTAGATACATTAATGCTCCAATATGCAGTTCATCTAATGCTTCAGGAAATTGATTTGCAAGAATTGACGGAATTGTATTACCGGGATCAAGTAACGATAAGCTCACCTGATCTGAATTGCCAATGACCATCGTTACTGCCATCGTTTCACCTAATGCGCGTCCCAATGCCAGCATGATTGCGCCAATGATTCCAGATAAACTCGCTGGAATTAATACCGTTGTGATCATTTCCCAACGAGTTGCACCTAATGAAAGTGACGCTGTTCGTAAATCTTGGGGAATTGCTAACATCACATCTCGGCTAATTGCAGCAATGGTTGGCAAAATCATCACTGCAAGAATTGTTCCAGCAACCAGCAAACTCGGTCCAAAGGTTTCAGTCCCGAATAAAGGAATCCAACCAAAGTTTTGATGTAATGCGGATTGGATCGGTTTTAGAAATGGAATTAGCACGAAGATTCCCCAGAAGCCGATAATCACACTAGGAATCGATGCAATGAGTTCGATTAAAAAGCCTAATGTCGATCGTAGCCATCCGGGTAGGAATTTCTCGCTTGTTACGATCGCAACCATAACTCCGATCGGAACTGCAAATAAAAGCGCGATCGCAGAAGTGACGATTGTGCCATACAAGTATGTTTGCGCTCCAAACTGAAGCTGATTCACATCCCATTCTTGTCGGGTAATAAATCCCAATCCGAATGATTGAATCGCAGGTAGGGCAGCATTGAAAATAATCCAACCCATCCAAAGCAGAATTGCGATCGCGCTCATTGCCAAAATTCGCAATCCCCATGCAAAGACTAAATCGATCCAAGCAGTGTTACCTCCTTCGATCGAGTCTGGAATGGTTCTAGATTGAGGTGGAATCGTTGTCATAGTATTTGAATAAAAGGGACACTCAGACTAAAAGTGTCCCCGCTAGAGGTGTGAAATTTAGAAAGTGAATGTTGTCCGCAGTGTGCCGACATAAACAGTGCTGTTTGCAGAGTTACCTTCGGGATTGAAGATAACTAACACTCCAGGCGTGATCGAAATGTTGTCATTCAAGCGATAGCGATAGAATCCTTCCAAGTGATAGGAAGTGCTTCGATCTTCTCGTGCTGCTCTGAGTGCTGTTGAAGCTAATCCAAAATCGCTGCTGGTCACTTTTGGCGGCATTCCGAAAATGATTCCGCCTAAGCTTCCTTCTTTGAACAGATCTGGGAATGCTACACCGACTGCCCAGTTCCAGATAGTTGCTCGATCGCCTTCTCGAACGGTTCGAGTTGCTAACGTTGTTCCGACGGTTCGTCTTGCTTGAGCATCCGTCAACCCTGCCCAACCTGACAAAATCAATCCAGGACTCAGGCGAATGTTTGCTTGAACACCGTACTGATTCGTACTGGTTGGAACATTGCCAGCAGAGTTAATCGTTTGGTTACTGCCAAAAGGATTGTTTGCAAAACCGCTTCCAGTACTCCCTGTGATTCCAGAGCCAGTGTTGTAGTAAGCATTGGCGTAAGTGAACCCTAATCCTAAGTTCGGAGTCGGTTGATAGACTAACTGTGCGATCGCTGCATAGCTTCCACTAAACAAACCGCGATCGAGACTCGGATCTTGAGCATCCCCTGTCGGCACTAGATAACCGAGCGATAACGTGAATCGATTCCCAACCGTGAATTCTCGTCCTAAGCGATGGTTCACGATGATCCCGGTTCCAGTTCCAGAACGAAGGATCGGATTAAACCTTCCAAATCGCGAGATTGCACCACTTCCGCTCGACTCAAACGGGCTGAGGGTTGGAATCGAATCATTGAACTCTAAACCATCATTCGTTCCAGTTCCGAGAAATACAGTCGTTTGATCCCCCAAAGGAAAACGATATTCTAAACGGCGAAGCTCGATCGAATTATTGTTACTACCATCGAATCCCAAACGTGCCATGTTCGTTCCGGTGACGCTTCCAGCAAACGAAGCAATGTTCCGGGCTTGAATTTGAGTTCTTAAGCGATCGCGTCCTGTAAAGCTCGTATCAAATGCAATCCGAACTCGTGATGCTGCGGTAGCACTCTCATTGATATCTCTCGATCGAGTCGGGCGAACCACTGCGCCTGCTGCATTGGTCGTTCCCACTGCGGCAGTACTGGTTGCACCCAGAGAACCATCGGGATTAACAAATCGTCGATCGGTTAACAGTGCATCCTCTAAGTTCGATCGTGCGGCTGCACTTAACGCTGGATTATCAATTTGTCGTTGTTGATCAGAGTTCAGGGCAAGCTCATCTCCGAACGGTTGAGCAATTGAGAAAATCACTTCTCCCGTTAGCTTTGAGGTTGTTGAGAATTGTTGTCTCTCAAGCGTTGTGGTTCGCGCTTCTAAACTATCAACTTGCCCGCGAACGGTTGCTAACTCGGCTGCAAACTCTTCTTGTAGCTTTTGCAGTGAAGCTAAATCTTCTTTCTTAACTAGGTCTGCGGTCGAAGCTGCGATCAGTTCATTCACTCGATCGAGACAAGCATTCAATCCCGCTGCAAATTCAAACCGAGTTAGGGCACGATTTCCACGATAAGTACGATCGGGATATCCAGCGATACAACCATAGCGCTCAACTAAAGATTGCAAAGCTTGAAATGCCCAATCGGTTGGACGAACATCAGACAGTTGAGAAACGGAGGTCACTTGACCTTTAAGAGTCGGGTTTGAGATTTCATCGATCGAGGTCACACGCTCTTGAGCCGAAGCAGACAGAGCGACTGATCCCGCAAGCAAAGGTGCTAACACAAGGGAATGCCAAAGGCGGTACATAAAAAAATCCTCACATCACAAATTTGTCGTCGATCGAGCATCAGTCAGTCTGAGGGAGCTAAGGAGTTGTGAATTTTGGTGTGTCTGTTCATCCCTTATCCCGCCCGGAGCTGAACCTCCGGGCTAATAGAGGAAACCCCGCTGAAGCGGGCTGAAAGCTCTGTTCGAGGGGGCTTCAGCCTCCTTTCTCTCATTAGCCCGGTCGGTTTAGCGCCGGGCGGACTCAATCGGAGCGACACATTACCGACACCAAATTTTGAACATACTTGGAGCTAGAACTTCAATCTCAAAGAGATAATTGGAGTTCTAGCCGCAATGTGACCTCTAGGGCTTCACTTCTGCTCTTACTTGTTGCAGAGCGCGTTGTGCAACATTCTCAGGAATCCGAGTAAAGTCCAAACTCGCATTCAAGTTCTGTCCTTCCGTCAGCACATACTCAATCCATTTCTTCATCGCTTCCGACTTCTGCGGACTGTCGTACTGCTTGTACACCATCATCCAAGTGAGTCCTGTAATCGGATAGCCATCGGCTGGATTACCTTCAAACACTCGGAAATTGTCTGGAAAATTCACTGCCGAAAGCGCTTTGTTGGTGTTTTCGATCGAAGGAGTCAAAAATTCACCCTTCTGATTCTGCACCGATGCAACTGTGAGATTGTTCTTCTTCGCGTAAGAATACTCGACATACCCGATCGAGCCAGGAGTTCTCTGCACTAACGCTGCTACCCCTGGATTCCCCCGACCTCTAAGCGGATTTGTTGTCCACTTCGGAGCCGTTCCTACACCCACGCGACCTTTGAAATACGGACTTACCGCACTCAGGTGATTAGTAAAAATAAACGTTGTACCGCTACCATCCGAACGCACAACCGTTTTAATTTCTGAATTTGGTAGATTCACACCACTATTATCTTTTGCAATCTTCGGATCATTCCATCTTGTAATCCGACCTGCGAAAATTTCCGGTAGCACTTCGCGTGAAAGCTTCAAGTTATTCACACCCGGAAGGTTATAAACCGGAGTTACGGCTCCGCCTGCGGTTGGAACCAGAATCACGCCGCGACTGACCTTTGCCATATCTTCGTCGGTCATCGCTGCATCACTACCACCAAAATCAACCACACCCGCAATCACCTGACGGATTCCGCCACCGCTACCAATTGCCTGATAAGTGACATCAATGTTCGGATTCCGCTTCTCAAATTCAGCCATGTAGCGATCGTATAACAAGGCAGGGAAAGTCGCGCCTGCACCAACTAATCTAGTGGTTTGAGCAACTGCGGATAAAACCGGAGCAAGTGCGATCGCAGCCGCAACAATCAGAGCAATTCCACCACGGCGGAGCGCTTTTCTGGAGAGTATCATTGTGTCCTCGTTCTCTATGCGATCTAGTGTCGATTTAAGGTAACAATGACAACCCTACAGCCTTGGTAGTTAAGTAAAAGCAAACAGAAAACTAACAATTAGTTAAATCTAGTTAAAACTTAGGTTAACTAAAATAGGACACTCAGCACAATGGCTCATTTACATCAGTGATACACTAGAAACTTAAAATAGAAGATCTGTAGATAGACAGATTTTGAGACAATTGCGATACAATTTTGCTATTAGTTTTAGAATCAATCGTTAGTCGGCATTTGTGTCACAACAAAACTGCTTCAAGCCTAGACGATGACACAGCTTGATGAGAGTGAGAACGATCGCTCTAGTCGCGATCCCGCATCTGTGCTGTAAGAAAAATCTTGTAAGGTTAATAGTTCTATTCTTTTCCCGTCCTGTTCTCAGTTCACGTACCTTTTGAATCCATGACCAAAACTCTCTCCTTACCGACCTTTCCCCAGGTTCCTGCTGTCGCACGTTCTTTTGTTCGACCTATGTTATTTGCAGCACTTGGATTACACGCACTCTTATTGTTTACGCCCTTTCCAAAAGCGAAAGAAAAGCCGCCGGAGAACAAAGAAGCTCCGGTGAAAATTACACAGTTACCAACCACGAAAGCGAGTGCGAGACAACCTTCAAAAGTTGCGATCGCGAAACCCAAACCCGCCTTGCCAAAAATCAATCGCCCGAATCCGAATCCAGTCGTGCAGCGCCCGATCGAGCCTCCCAAACAACAAGACACCAATCCTCCAGAATCCGCAGCGCCACCCCAGTCACAATCGAAGCCTTCTAACACTGCGGGAGCTGCAACGGTTGCCGATTTTCCTCATTACAGTCCGTCTACTCCAGACTGTTTCAATGTTGGACTTGGTGAAAACTGCCGCATTGCCACTGCAAACATGAATACAGTTGCAGCCTTCTACCTCTCTGCACCAAAAGCAAAAGGCTTTACGCTTACACCAGACGAAGAAACGGCGGATAAGCAGGTTTACACCGTCACGACACCCGATAAGAAAACATTGTTCTTGCATCTATTCAAAGATGAACCAACGACAGTGATCTTGCTCAGTGATAGTAAAGTTTCGGACTTAGCAGCACTTAAGGGATCAGTGAACATTCCAGCAGACTACTACAATTTGCTGACTGATCTTGCTCCTCAAGTCGATCGCTCTGACAATCCCCAAACCAATGCTCAACCCGAACATTTTCCTAGACCAGAGATGTTCTTTAACGTAGTGAGTGCAGCAGAGTTGCAGACTGGAGCAATTCCAGAAATGCGACCAGGAATTGATGGCAGTCCAACTTTAATCACAGGTCAACCGCCTGATGTGTTCTTCCAAACGATTTCAACGGCAGGACTTTCTGGAACGTTTAAGGTGACTCCAAAAGGTCAGTACGGCGGCGGCAATCTCTATCAACTTCAGAAAGAGAACACGACGTTTTACATGAATCTAGTTCCAACGAAGGACAATGAAGGCACGATCGTGGTGACGTGGTTAAGAAATCCAGGGAGTTGAGCAGTTCTCAAGCCCGTCATACTTCAGACGGGCATTCGAGAAATTTACTCGATCGCTAAAGAAACGCGATCGCCTCCAACCTCTCGCAACACTCCCAAGGTTTTCACCACTCGTTCATACGGCAAAGACTTATCGGCTTTCAAAACCACGGTTCCTTTCGGATTCTTTTGAAAGTACGAAACGACTTGCTCACCCATTTGCGTTTCTGTCACTGCACCATTGTTAATTTCAACTTGTCCAGCTTTCGTCACACCAATGATGAGCGGATCAACAGGCGTTTCCTTGCTCACTCCCTTCTCTGAACTAGGTAGATTTGCATCGACCGACTGAAAATTTGTCAGCGTCATGGAGACGATGATAAAAAACGTCAGAATCGTCATAATCACGTCCATCATCGGAACGAGATTAATTTCGGGCATTTGCGATCCTTGTTGTCGATTTTTGAATTTCATAATCTGCTTTACACAGGAAGTTGTGCCGAATCTGAATCTTGCTGGTGCATCCCTGCCATTTCCACTCGTGTGAGTTCATTCATTGCAGGTTCGTACCAATATTGGCGATAGATCAATTCCAACTCGCTGCCAACTTTGGAGAAGTAATCCATTTGTTTAGCTTGCAGTGTCACGGAGACGCGGAAGATACAAAGCGCGATAATTGCCACGACCATGCCGCCTGCCGTTGTAGTTAAGGCTTCTCCGATTCCGTTTGCTGCCCTAGTAGTTGCTTCAGCAGAAGACGCTCCACCTCCAATATTCAAACTTGCAAACGTAATCATTAAACCCGTGACGGTTCCGAGCAGTCCGAGCAGAGGCGCGATCGCAATCGTACTTTCGAGCAATTTATCGCCCCTCCGCATTTTGACGAACTCTTCATCGCCAGCGGTTTCCAGTGCTAACCGGAATGTTTCTGGAGTCGGTTGATTGAGTTTCAAGGGAGCAAGGAGAAATCGACCGATCGGAGAATTTGCTTTTTCTGCGATCGTTCGCGCATCGACTAAGCTATATTTCGCGGCTTCTAAAACATCGTGTGAAAGCTTTGCTTCCGTTCGTAGCAATGGAATCCAAAAGGTCGATCGCTCAAATGCACAGGCAAAAGTCGCCACAGATAGCCCGACCAGCGGAATCATGATGGGTCCGCCTTTTGCAAGAACTTCGTAGAGGTTAGACATACTGACTCGATCGAGAAGTGAACTGTCAAGCGTAGAGGAAATTGTCTAGAAGACAAAATCAATACACCGCAAATCAGCATATCGGAAACACTTATGCGATCGGGTTAAGGCAACGTAATGAACAATGGAACTTCTCGTTAAGACAAGAAAAAACACCGCTGCGAATTTGCAACAGTGCTAAATCAAAGAGATTGTTCGCTAAAAAATGCTTTGCTGAAAGACTCGAATCGCCTCACCTGGATCGGTTTCAGCAATCAAAATACAACGTTTGAGCAAATCAATATCGAGGTCTGCTAGTTCTTCAAATTGAGAGCGATCGACACATTCGTATCTATCTGCACCTAAACGATAGAAGTTCAGTGTTCCATCCTGCCAAAACCAGACTTCTAACACACCCAGTGCTTGATAGCGTCTGAGTTTGTTCGTGCCGCCACTGGTGAAAACAACTTCGATCGACAAATCAGGAATCGGTTTAGCACGACTTAAACAATAAGACTGATCCGCTTGTGCAGAAACCGTTCCTTCTCGTTCTTGAGTCATTGCGCCCGTTGGCTGAAAGAAAACTCCTTTCTTTGCTAGGAACAGAGTGAGCAAACAGCCAATGATATGTCCAAAAATTTCGTGATCGCGTCCGGGCATGAGAAGTTCGATCGTTCCCTCGTGGTAAAACAAGCGAACCCCGCAAGAGTCTTCAAATCCTTTCTGAATCGATTTGAACTGCTCCCAGGTTCCAGGCACGACAATATGCTGGTCTTGTGAAGTGGCTCGAAGCGGGGTTTGGGTCATGGTTAGAACTGCTCGTCACTACCGAGAGTCGGAATTGAAGCGCCATCTAAGAAGAGGTTCTTGGCACTATCGCTTTGGTACACACAATCGACTGACAATTTATCTTTATTGTTCAGGTCGCCAACATAGCCGAAGGTATTCATTCGATTACGGCAATCGCGGGTTTGTTCAGCGGTCAAGAGTTTACGCTGTTCGAGAACCGTCCAGTTTGCACGTCTCAAAATACAGGCAGGTTCCATTGCTGCTTGAGCCACGAAGACTTTGAAGGGAACCAGCGTCACATAGAGACGAGTACTCACTGCCATCGCGCTCGCGCCATTTTGAATACAGACTTCAGCATTGGGCGCTTTTTGGTCGAGTTGCAGGTTCGTGACCAAGCTTGTCGAGTTGGTGGGAGTAGCAGCACTGAAGGCGATTCCGACACCGATTCCTAAAACGAAAATGGCTGCGATAATTCCGATCGCAGTAGCGTTAAACCATGAGGGGGAGTTGTTCACAGGAGGCTTTCCTCGATTCGGTTCATAGTTATCTTCTCGATCGTAGCGATTGTACCGCTCGTCGTTGTAGGAATTGTTTCGGGGTCTACGCTTCATAGGACATGAATTGAGAAGGTTTGAAGTTCTATTCTAGCGGTTCAAGCCCTGGCTTTCTTTGAGGAGTTCGTAATAGGCTTGGGCGGTGTCTTTCATGTATTGATATTCGGCTTTGACGCGCTCGTATTGGGCATCCAGTGGGACGTGCAAATCGAGTAGAAGATCGGGGTTGAAGTCGGCAATTCGAGTTCCGATTAAAGTCTCTCGCACGATTCGGACATAGACGGCACTGAGTTCTTCGACTTTTTTGATTAATTTTTCGGTTTCGTCGATCGCTTTTTCATAAAGCTCTAACTGTGATGAATAAAAATCAGAAACCGCAACGAGTTGAGCAATTTTATTAATTCTGACCGATTGATTTTCGAGCGCGATCGTATCTTGCTCAAGTTTCAAATGTTCTTTCATAATCGGCGCGAGTTCTGCCATCACGCGGACTTTGTTTTGCCGATGAGTGCGCGATAGGGTGATGGGTTGAACGTCTTTTAAGCTGTGCCACGAGTAGATATATTCGACATCGCCTTTATCGGTAATGGTCGGGAACACGACTTGAACGCGATCGGGTCCGCGAAATCGATGGGGAACCGCGAAATTACCCAAGGGTAAATTTGGGTAGCGGTCTTCGGCTCCTTGAACCGTCACAACATTGCTGTTGAGAATGGCTCGGATTTTATAGTTTTGATACTGCAAAAACAGATATGCGATCAGACCCATAAATAGAAAAACCAGCAGCAAATCCACCGCACGATCTCCAGACTTTATTCTGTTCATTGTGGCGAATTCAAGCGCGATCTTGCCACTGACTGAAGGACGATCGCGCTTTCTAATGCAAAAATAGGGAGATTGTAACGTTTTATAGTTTATGCGATCGTCTCTCCATCGTTCTTCTCTGTCTACCCTGTGGCAAGATAGCCTCACCGTGTTTTGGGGCGATTGGCTCGATTTACGGGTGAGAGTCACGCAGATTGTCGCTTCAGGATTAGTGTCGCCATTAATTTATATTTTGGCGTTTGGCTTGGGGTTGGGAAGTTCACTCGATAGTGTGACCAAACCGAGTGCAGGCGATAATTATCTGCAATTCATTCTGCCGGGAATGGTTGCTTTGTCTTCGATGGTGATTAGTTTCGGGGGCACAACGTTTTCGATTTGTGGCGATCGATTATTTACGAAAACCTTTGAAGAGATCCTACTCGTTCCGGTTCATCCGCTGGCAGTGCATCTCGGCAAAATGATGGCGGGAATTATTCGCGGACTGTTAACCGCAAGTGCAGTGATTTTGGTTGCGGTTCTTTTTACAGGAAAAGTTTGGAGCTTCTTAAATCCGTTATTCTTGTTCGTTCTGATTTTAAATTGTGCGGTGTTTGCGGGTTTAGGAGTGATTGTTGGATTGAATGTGAAATCTTTAGAAGGTGTTGGAATTTATAACAATTTCGTGATTGTTCCAATGTCATTTTTGGGTGGAACTTTCTTTGATGCTGCAACTTTACCCGCATTGTTAAAAGCGATCGTCTATTTATTACCGCTGACGTATACCAGTTTAGGGCTGAGAGCGGCGGCGTATTTATCGATCGCGCAATTTCCCTGGTTTGTGATTCCAGTTTTGCTTGTGATGGCGATCGCGCTTTCGGCAGTGGGCGCATATCAGTTCTCACACCTGCAAGATTAAACTTCTGTATCGCAGTATTTAGCTCTATTACTTTCGGTTCCTAATCTGGTGCAAACGCTCTCCGAATCTGGAAGAAAAGCTTAAACTCGGCATAGATTGAAGGGGCAAGATATGGAAGTTAAGGAGCTACTGCGGCGGTACGAACGCGGAAATCGGGATTTTTCGGGTGTCGATTTGAGCAATGCTGACCTGAGTAATGTCACGCTCGTTGATATCAATCTCGAAAACGCAAATCTGACAGGCGCGAATTTGAGTCGATCGTTTTTGATGAAAGCAAACCTCAGAGGCGCGTTTTTGAACTGGGCGGATTTTCAGTTCGTCAAGCTCACCGAGGGGAATTTAACCGACACGGATTTGACAAAAGCGCAGTTAAATGGAGCATTTTTGGTTAAATCGGACTTTACTCGATCGCGTCTCAGTGGAGCCGATTTGAGTCATGCCAATCTGCGCGGCGCGATCTTAACCAATGCAAATTTGTGCGGTGCAAAACTGGTCAGCGTCAATCTTCGGAGCGCTAATCTGCAAGGTGCAAACCTCAATTGGGCAAATCTTCAAGGTGCAAGACTCAGTGGTGCATCGCTTCGGAGTGCATTCTTAAGCGAGACGAACTTAGCTGAAGCGTTTCTTAACGGCGTTGATTTACGAGGAATTGATTTAACAGGCATCAATTTGAGTGCAGCAAAACTGAGTGGCGCTAATTTGGAGGGTGCGACGTTATCGTTCACAAATTTTCGTGAGGCTCGCTTGCAAGGAGCGAATCTTGCAAGTGCGAATCTGACGGGAGCCAATCTAGAAGCGGCTTTTTTGCATGGCGCAAATCTGCAATGGACGAATCTGAGTCGGGCAAATTTAACTCGATCGAACCTCAGTAATGTTCGTGTTCTTGGAGCCAAACTTGAAGAAACTCAACTGTCTGAAGCTGTTTTTTCTGATATTACTCGGCGATATTTGACGCTGGCACAGGATGAACTCAATCAGCTTCAATTGCATTAGATAGATTGTGTAATTAACCCAAGTTGCGGGTTAGGCAAGCCAGAGAAACTTTGTATCGATGAGCGCAAAGAAACCAGCGCAGCGATTGCTGCGCGTCTGGTGTAGAGCATTGCGCTTTACGTGCGAGCATTGCGCTTTA